>CAYXZY010000001.1:0-10986 GCA_964469685.1 uncultured Sulfurovum sp.
CTATTTTCTTTTGTGAACCCAACTGGTCTTGGTGTAATTTCCTGACGAACCGAAGCAGACATGCTCCAGCAATCTTTCTTATAGGTACCGCCGAGTCTCCACTGCCTGCTTGATGCTTCATCCAGATCATATGCCAGACCTCCATATAAGTTCAGATTGTCATTCCAGATATAACCAAACTCAAGATTCATATCATTTGCAGCCTCTGTTTCCATATCATCAGGGAGTTGTTCTTTGTAGGTGTGCCCCAATGTAAAATGATAATCCGGTTCACGTAACGATATTCTGGAAGAGGACTCTCTTACTTTGCCAAACTCATGCGCATAGTGAATGTCATTGTAAAACTGCCACTGCTTCCAGTTGTACTGCATTTCATTGTTCAAGTCTGCCAGTCTGAACGGTCTGTTTGGATAGTACTTTTGAGAAAGTCTTTGAAAAAATTTTAATGTCATGTCCTCATCGTAAAAGTATTGCCCCAAAGACAAGGCATAATGCTCTTCAGGCAGCCCCACGGAGAACAATGCTTGCTGGCTTTGCTCCAAAGCATCAAATGCAACCGGTTTTTGCTTTTCTGATCCGGGTTTAATGTATGCCAGTGAAGGTTGCAGTACATGGATATAGTGTGTATATTTTTTTGTGAGATCCGTATAGATTTTTGCCTTGTGTATAGTACTGAAATAGCTAAAAGCATCATGCTCGTACTGACCATTGCCAAAAAAGAATTTACTGTAGTACAACTCTTCACCCAACGAAAGATTTAAAAAATCATCAAAGAAAGAAGCCGTCCATTCAAGGGGCAGTTTGATCTCGGCCTGCTTGAGGGTTGAACCCTCTTTTCTATACAGATTATTGATGCGTGTATCTACACTGTAGGTAAGATTGTTCCAAATAAAATGATCCAAATAGCGGTGCCACTGGAGTGAAGGCAGTATTTGCAGCGTCGTATCATCATTGGCATTTTCACGGGTATCAATGAAGTATTTTGCATTCATTCCTATATAATCCGTTTCATTATACAAAAAATAGTTGACCCTGGATTCCTGTAGCGGGCTCAAACCAAAAGGACTGACATACGATTTTTGCAAGTTCAGGTAATCAATATCATTCAGGTAGGTGACATTCACATACATCCCGTCTACATACTCTTCAGGCAGAAATTTTTGCAGGACATTCGTTGATTCATACTTAAATTCCACACCATAGTGCTCGCGCTGCACTGTGTTCTCTTTTTTCTGATACGATGTAAAATCCTTAAAATATCCTGCCCTGAATTGTCCGGATGATGCTGCGCTGTCAGCAAAACGAAACGTACTGTACATCCCCAGGGATCTTTGGGTTCTTACCTGCGGATTGAACTCTATATCCATACTCTGGTTTATAGCCCAGAAGACAGGCTGTTCATAAATCAAGCCTTCATTGGCATTGTACCCCAAAAGAGGGAAAAGCAACCCGGAACTTCTTTGATTGTCTGTTGAAAATGCCAGATATGGGGAATAAAAAATCGGGGTGCCCAAAAAATAAAGCTTCGTATCATACATTTGCATATATTTGGTCTGACTGTTATAAAGGGAACGTTCAAAGACCATGGTCCATAGAGGATCGGTCACATCACATGAAGACAGGATACTTCTTCCCAAGGTATAGTTGCCATCTTTACGTTCTGCTTTGTCGCTCAAAAGCCAGACATCGTTCTGTGCGGCTAAAAAAAGTTGTCCAAAATGTACTTCTTTGCTCTGGGTCTGTATCTGCATCATCTGGGTGTGTTCTTTGGTACCCTTATAGCCTATCATCTCCACATCACCCTTTAAGGTAAGCAGTTTTGTCTCTTTGTTGTAGCTGGCACGTGAAGCCCTTATCACAGAACCATCATACGAGACAAATACATTGCCCGTGGCATCCACTGTTGTTTCTGTAGAGGTAATCAGCTTTGCTGTGATTTCCATCTTACCTTTTTTTTCTTCCGCATGCAACGTATGTGTTGCTGCCAGCAAGCATAAAAAAAGGAAAGCAGAGATCTTAAACATCTATAACGATACAGTGTGACAATTTGTCATGTAATGTTTGTCTAAGCGGAAGAAAAAATGCCAAAAGAAAACCTAAATAAAATACTGCCTCACTCACGATACGCAAAGATGCTCTAAGAAAAGATCGGTAGAGTGTAGGCTTTTGCATAGTATCGAGTTCTACAACTTTTATTTTCAAGATGTATTTGCCAAGCGTCATACCGTTTTGCCATACAAAAAATGTATGGTACAGCACCTTTAGCAATACAATAAGCAGTAAATTGTTCACGGAGAACTGATTCATTTCATTCTTAAACACTTCCACAGACTCAGGCGTGATCACTGCAGGCAAACTGGAAGCTATGGTCATCAGCTGATCATAGAAGATCGCAAAAAGCAGTACCACAATGACCAGGTCATCGATCACAAAAGAGGCGATCCTTTTTTGCAGACTCGCTAGAGGCAGATCTGTTGATTCGTTCATGATGGTTCCTAGAGTGCCTGATAGGCTATATCCGTACGGCATTGCTTGCCTACAAAATGAACCTGTCCTACCAGCAAATAGGCATTCTTCTGTGCTTCCCTGATGCTCTCTCCCAACCCTACACACACAAGAACACGGCCGCCGCTTGCGTACAGTTTCCCGTCATCCCCACGTGTGACTCCCGCATAAGAGATATGCGCATTCTCATTTAACTCCTCATGGTAAATATCATCTATGATGATTTCTGCCATAGGACTGCTTTTATACGGGTAGTCTTTGGATGCCATCACCACACCGACTGCATACTTGTCATAGAACGCGATCTTGGCATTTTTAAGATCACCCGTCGCTGCCTTATAGAACAATTCTGAGGCAGGTGACTTTAAAAGCGGCATCAGTACTTCACATTCAGGATCCCCAAAACGTACATTGTATTCAAGGATCATCGGTTCACCTTTTACGACCATCACCCCAATGAACAATACCCCCTTAAACGGCATACCTTCTGCCTTCATACCCTCAAGCGTAGGAACGATCACCCGTTCATCCACTTTTCTGTAAATCTCATCATTGACCAGTGGTGTCGGTGCGTAGGCTCCCATACCACCTGTGTTTGGTCCTTCATCGTTATTGAGCAGTCTTTTATGGTCTTGGGCAGCAGGCAAAACGACATAGTCCTCCCCGTCACATACTGCAAAGATTGAGAGTTCATAGCCGTCCAGGAATTCTTCAACGACGATGCTTGTACCCGCTTCACCAAACGAGTTGCCCGAAAGCATCTCTCCTGCAGCTCTTTTTGCCTCATCATGACTTTGTGCGATGATGACACCTTTGCCTCCACAGAGACCATCAGCTTTTACAACGATGGGTGCAGTGAGTGTTTCTATGAATTTATAGGCATCCTGAAGTGAATCTGTCTCGATGTATTTTGCTGTAGGGACATTGTGGCGTGCCAGAAAGTTCTTCATAAAGATCTTCGATCCTTCCAGTTGCGCTGCTTGTTTTGAAGGGCCAAAAATGGTCAGTCCCCTGGATTCAAATACATCTACCACACCTTTGACCAAGGGATCTTCAGGTCCCACAATAGTCAGGTCCACACCATTGGCCTCAACAAAATCAGCCAATGCTGAAAAATCTGAGAGAGGCAAGTTCTCGCCCAAAGAGTTCGTAGCTCCATTTCCCGGTGCAAAATAGATCTTCCCCACATTTTCATCTTTGCTCAGAGCCAACCCAATAGAGTATTCTCTACCACCTGCACCTAAAATCAATACGTTCATCAAAATCTCCAAATATAAAAATTGCCATTTCAACCTACAATGCTTTTAGTAGTAATGATAATTGTGCGTAGAGGGTTTTGGAAAGATATGAGGCGAACACATAGTTCGTCGATTAGCTTTACAAAGTCCTATGCGTGTAAGAATCATTGCTAATAAAGCCCCAGGTGACCGTTCTGTATAGGTCGGCCCTAAATAGCCAACGGTGCAGGAGGGAGTCTCTCTTTAGGGGATGATTTCTCGTATGCAAAGCACACTCGAACGAAAACTTCCACACACCAAGAGACTACATGTCCCACTAAGATTAATGTTGGACCCCAAAAACAGTAGTCGCATCACCTAGGTTAAATTTATTATAGCCTATTTGGAGTTAATATCTCTTTTGCTTTGTCCAAACATGCATCGATCAGGGGCTTGTCAGCTACCGCATAACGCGCATTATCGGGTAAATGCTTTTTCGTGGATTCTCCTATAACGATGGCAGTATAGCTCTCATCCCAGTCAAAGTTCTTTAAAAAACAGTGTATCGTAGAAGGGGAAGTAAAGATAAGGATAGCATTTTTCAAAGGTCTGTCTTCCCTCTCGTATCTCACACATGAAGTCTCGTAAATGATTTTTTCCGTGAGCGCTACCCCTTCTTTATCTAAAAAAGATTTCACATCAAAAGAAACTACCTTGGGACGCAGATATAAAATGCTCTTATCTTTGAATTTTGAAACAATATCTTCTGCCAAAGCCTGCCCATAAAATCTCTTGGGTGCATAGAGAACCTTGCCACCCAAAGACTCAATGGTCTTAGCCGTGGCCTCGCCAATGGCCAAGCAAGGGGTATGCTTCCATTCAGGGTTAAGGGTCTGGGCACTTTTCACTGCCTGTGAAGAGGTGAACATCAGAAGGTCAAATCCCAAGAAATCCACATCATCTTCACATAAAGCAAACTTTATCATAGGCAGATGGATCGTACCTTCTTTTTCTGTAGGAGAAAAAAGATAGACAGGCATTTTAGTTGTCATCTGGCTGATGCATCAGGCCTTTCCCATTCAGCATTGCCTCATTGACCTGTTCATCATCATAGGGGTCAAAATGCGGTGTAATGACCCAACGCTTTTTTGGATCCAGTAACATGATTTTCTCTTCTACCTCATCTGCGATCCGATGTGCCTCAAGCAGAGGCATATTGGGACGAAGTACCATATGAAACTCTACATAATTTGTACTGCCGTCTGTACGGGTACGCAACCAATGGTAAGAGGTGACCTCAGGATGTTTGGATATGATCTCTCCTATACTTGCAACCATGTTCCCGCTAAGGGCACGGTCAAGCAGGATCTCTATCCCTTCGGTTATGATCTCATAAGCCGAATAAATGATAAATATGCCAATACCGATACCAAACAGTGCATCTATCCAATCAAGTCCCGTCAAATAGACCAAACCCAATGCAGTCAATACAGCTGCATTGGACCAGAGATCGGTTTTATAATGCAGCGCATCTGCTTTGATCACCATACTGTCTGTTTCTTTGGCAATTTTATTTAAATACTGCACCAAAAAGTAAGTGATCACTATAGATATACCCATAGCAACAATAGAAGGTGTCAGAAGTGTGGTCACAGAAGCTTCTATCAGTTTTTTACCCCCGACATAGATGATATATAGTCCTGAAACCGTAATAATCGTACCCTCGATCACTGAAGCGATCGCCTGAATCTTGCCTTTGCCGTACTGATAGGTTGCATCCGGGTTTTCTTCGGATTTTTTGATCGCAAAAAAATTAAATACCGAGACCAGCATATCCAACAATGAATCTATGGCTGATGCCAACACGGCCACAGAGCCGCTTGCTATACCTATGATCAATTTTACCAACACCAGCAGTGTTGCTACAGAACTGGAGACGATGGTCGCCTTCTTTTGGGGTGAATGCTTCGTGCTCACACATCTTCCTTTTGGGTACAAATTTATTATATTTTATCATAATATTATTGATATAAACACATTTATGTTATAGTATCCAACGATAAAAATAATATATTGGTGCGTACTTTAATGATGGATAATTCTGCGACACAAAACAGCGAAATAAATGAAACTATGGATAACCTTAACATCTCACTGGAGGAACGGCTGGCTTATGACAAATTAAGTTTTTATTATCTCTCTTTGCCTGTCATGCTCATTGGTAATTTTTTGGGTGCATTACTCCTTGCTGCATTACAGATCAGTGTTGTGGATATGTTTTCTATCGGTATATGGGTTTTGTTAAGCTTTATCATGTTCCTGTATCGCTTTTACCACTACTATCTTTTTAGAAAAGAAAATGAAGAAAACAAGCTAAGAGATGCTGATATATGGCTGGATCGTTACTATTCAAATGCCTTGTTATCGGGTATTATCTGGGGTAGTGCCGCCTTTTTAATGTTTCCCGAGACCGGCTTGCTGAACCAAATGCTCGTGTTGATCTTTTTGTTTGCAATGGGCTTTTCGACCATGGGTATTTTGGCATCCAAAAGTGACCTGCTTCTGACCTATGTGCTGGCAACGTATTCTCCTTTATTGCTGCGTCTGTTTTTTATGGAGGATGAACTCTATACCAAAATAGCCTATGTGCTGCTTTCTTTAATGCTGATCATGATCATTACTGCCAATTATTACGGGAAGGTCATCAATACCTCCCTGCATAACAGACAAGACTTCATGTCCATTAAGCATACGCACGAAAAACTGAAAGAACGTTTCTTCTCACTTTTTGAACGTGCACCTGTTGGTATCTATTATTACAACAAGGATTTTGAATTACTGGATGTCAATGTACACTATATGCAGATGAACAAAGTCAATGACAAAACCGAGCTGCTTAACAAGAAACCCCACAGTCTCAATTTGGACAAGATCGCAGCGGAGCACGAAAAAGTCTTTAAGGGTGAGACAGGGAGTTACCGTGGTCCTTATGAGATTGACGACATGAACACCAATCTATACGTCACCCTCTCCACAGTTCCCATGATGGACAATGAAGACAATATTGCCGGCGGGATCACCATCATCAATGACTTGACCAATGAAGTCAAAGCCAAAGACGAGATGATGAAAAATGCCTATTATGACATGCTGACCAATATACCGAACCGAACATTACTCATGGATAATCTTAAAAAGTTCATAGCAGAAAAACATGGCTATGAAGAGTATGCCGCGCTGCTTTTTATGGATATTGACAACTTTAAAAAGGTCAATGAAACCTATGGGCATGATGTCGGTGACAATCTCTTGAAGCAGGTAGCCAACCGTGTCAAGGAGATAGTGGGAAGCAAAGAGATCTTTGCGCGTGTCAGTGGCAATAAATTCGTTATCCTTATTCCTTCTCTGCACGAGAATGAAGCAAAATCCAGAGAGATGACAGAGAAATATATCCAGACCATTAACGACCATTTTATCAGACCTCTCAATGTCGTTGGCGAAGAGTATCACCTAAGCTTTTCCATAGGCGTGATTTTGTTTAACGATGGTGATGCTTCGGCATTTGACATCTTAAAACGCGCAGAAACAGCCATGTATGAAGCAAAGAAAAATGCACGGGGTACCCACCAATTTTACCGAAGAGACATGACCAGTTCAAGCAAAGAAGACCTGATGCTGGAAAATGATATTCACAAGGCGATTCAAAATGATGAGCTCTCTATGTACTACCAGCCTCAGTTAAATGTGGCAAGCAACAAGATCGTGGGTGCCGAGGCACTGGTACGATGGAATCATCCTACCCAAGGGGCTATCCCTCCAGCCAGATTCATACCTATTGCCGAAGAGAGCGGTATCATTATCAAACTTGAAGAGTGGATCTTTGACAGAACCCTTCGTGAAATCAAAAAACTCAGCGAACTGCCGGGCGGCTTTCCTCTGGATCATGTTGCCATCAACATAAGTACCATGCATTTTTTGCAGACGCACTTTGTAGAAAAGCTCATGCTGCTTATCAAGAAATACAAGCTCAAACCTGAATGGATCGATATCGAGATCACCGAAAGCGGCATTATGCGCAATATCAAAGATGCCGTTCAGAAGATCAAAGAACTAAAAGAATTTGGATTTACCTTTTCCATAGATGATTTTGGTACAGGATACTCTTCTTTCTCTTACCTCAAAGAGCTTCCTGTGAATGTCATCAAGATAGATCAGTCTTTTGTGATGAACATGCACAATGACCAGGGTGATGCCACTATCGTGGAAACAGTTGTTGCCATAGGACAAAAATTTCATCTGAAGGTATTGTCTGAAGGGGTAGAGAATGAAGAGACCTTAAAAAGCTTGGCAAAAATGGGATGTGACCTTTACCAGGGTAACTATCTTTATAAGCCCATGTCTTTTGATGATTTTTCCCAGCTCTTGCATAAGTCGCATCAAGAAAGCTGATAGGGGAGTTTCTGCGATGATATCTTCTCAGATATCATCAACCGTTTTACAATGCCTTTGTGGCAATGTTTGCAACGCGTGAAGCAAATGCTCCTTTGTCTTTAGGCTCCAAACCTTCAGAAAGTTTTGCAGAATCAAGCAGTATCCAAGCTACATCGCTAAAGAGTGCATCATCTTCCAAAGTACCTAATTTTTTGACCATCTCATGCTCAGGATTGATCTCCAGGATAAGTGGTGCTTCAGGCATTTCTTCTCCCATTTGGGCAAATATCTGTGCCATTCCGGCCATAGGATCATTCGGATCTTTAATGACACATGACGGGCTTGATGTTAAGCGTGTTGACACTTTCACATCTTTGACTTCACCACCTAGCACCTCTTTGATTTTATCTGTCAAAGTTTTGAACTCTTTTGCTACTTCTTCTTTTTCTTCTTCGGTTTTGGTATCAGGTGCATCAATAGAAGTAATATCTTTTAAAGTCCACTCTTTATATGTACCGATCATAGGTGTGACGATGCCGTCTACCTCTTTATCATCCATGATAAGTACTTCAATGTTGGCTTTGGTGTATGCTTCAAGCAACGGCGAGTTTCTAAGTACTTTTTCATCTTCACCTATAATGTAGTAGATCTCTTTCTTCTCAGAGTCACCGCGACTGACATAGTCTTCAAAGCTTACCAGTCCATCTTGTGTTGAAGATTTGTATTTTACGATATCTAGTAAAAGGTCCTTGTTGACATGGTCAGTGTAGATTCCTTCTTTGATCATTCTGTTATACTGGGTCACAAAAATAGTGGCTTCTTCATCGTTCAGTTTTTTGATGGCCTGAAGTATCTTTTTGGTTGAAGACTGTTTGATATTTGCCAAAATCTTATTTTCCTGAAGCAGTTCACGGCTTACATTCAGTGGTAAATCCTCAGAATCGATAATACCTCTGACAAAACGTAAATATGGTGGCAGTAATTCTTTGTCATCATCTGTGATAAAGACACGTTTGACATACAGTTTGACCCCTGGTGTATAGTCTTGTCTGTACATATCCATAGGAGCAGTCCTTGGGATGTAAAAAAGAGTGGTAAACTCCTGCGCACCCTCTACCCTGTTATGCAGATAGGTCAACGGGTCTTCACTGTCATGTGAAATGGTTTTATAAAACTCTATATAGTCTTCTTTTGTCAGTTCAGACTTAGGCAGTGTCCAAAGTGCGGTTGCAGCATTGATCTGCTCTGACTTGTCAACCATTTCAGTCTTCTTGTCATCACCTTCACCCTCAGTAACCTCTTCTGTATAGTTCAGCATGATCGGGTATGCAATGTGGTTAGAATACTTCCTGACGATCTCTTTGATCCTGTTTGGATCGAGGAATTCTTTCTCTTCTTCTTTGAGCTTGATGTACATCACTGTGCCATGCTCATCTTTGGTGACAGGCTTCACTTCATACTCGCCTGTACCGTCAGTAGAGAACATATAGGCCTGATCTTCCCCTGCCTTTTTAGAAATGACATCTACGTTTTCAGCCACCATGAAGACAGAATAGAATCCTACCCCGAACTGGCCAATCAGGTTGGAATCTTTTGCAGCGTCTCCTGTAAGATTCTCCATAAACGCTTTGGTACCGGACTTGGCAATGGTTCCCAGGTTCTCCATAAGATCTGTTTCATTCATACCTATCCCGTTGTCACCGATAGTGATCGAACCGTCTTCCTTGTCTAGTTTGATAAAGATTTTTCCTGACCAATCTTCCTTTTTAAATGCTTCATCTGTCAGCGACAAATAATTAAATTTGTCTATAGCGTCACTTGCATTTGATACAAGTTCACGTACAAATATCTCCTTGTTCGAATACAAAGAGTGTGTCATGAGCTTAAGTAGCTGCCCTATTTCTGTTTGAAACTGATGTTTTGCCATTGTGTTTCTCCTATGATTTATAAATTTTGTAGGATTATAGTATAATTTTATAAATATTTCAAGTTTTTTGGTAAGATAGTTTAGTCGATATGACTAAAGTTTGTATTCAATACTCTGAATATCCATCTTTTTATTGCTAAAAGGTTCAATGATGACATCGATCTGATCAAGTGGATACTTTAGCGGATAACCTACAGAAGAACCTTCAGCAGTAGTCTCTAAAATATAGTATTTCCTTCCATTGATCCATAGTCCTTTCTTTCTTTGTAACCGTCTGTCATTTAACGGTACGATCACAAAAATATGTTTAGGGACAAGAACAAAATATGCTTCTATGTCCAATGCATGCAGCATCGAGATAAGTAAATTGCTTTTATCATCACAGTCTCCAAAGTTCTCTTCTATGGTCTTTTGGGGTGATTTTTTCTGAAACGTGTAGGTATGATAAGGGATACTCGAAGTAAAATTCAACAAACGTTGTACTTTACAAAGTGTACTTTGGCAAGTTTGTGTCAGTGCCTGTGCTTTTACACGTATCTCTTCTGAGGTAGAGACATAAGAAGTATAAATACCTTCAGAGGTACCTGTTTGGGTTTTGTTCACTATCTGTAGCGCCTTATAGGTGCCCACAATGATAGCAACAAATGCGACAAGAATGATAAAAAAAGAAAAATGTCTGGCTAAATCACTTTTCATCATTGCATACAAGCGTATCTTTCCCACAGTGGCGGCAGGTGCTTCTCATTGTAAAAATATACCAGCCATTCTCATCTTTGAGTATAGGTTCACCACAATAAGGACAACGCACCCTGCTCCATATAATGGCAAATACAAACACAGGAATAAAATAAAAAACTCTGTCATAAAATACAGCCAGGATAATCAAAGTGCCCACCACTATGGCCA
>CAYXZY010000001.1:11086-21797 GCA_964469685.1 uncultured Sulfurovum sp.
ATTACTCCCACTCGATTGTTGCTGGCGGTTTTGATGAGATATCATAGACGACACGGTTTATGCCGTCTATCTCGTTAATGATCCTTCTGCTCATGCCTTCAAGTACATCATGGGGAACATGGGCAAACGTGGCTGTCATACCATCTACCGATTCGACCATACGGATACATACTGTGTTATCGTAAGTTCTGTTATCGCCCATGACGCCTACAGACTGCACATTTAAAAGTACAGTGAAGGCCTGCCATACTTTGTCGTAGTAGCCTGTAGCTTTAAGCTCTTCTTGCATGATGGCATCTGATTCACGTATCAGATGCAAGCCTTCCTCTGTCACTGCGCCCATCGTACGTATTGCAAGTCCTGGCCCGGGGAAGGGATGACGGCCGATCATATCTTTAGGCAGACCCAGTTCAAGACCGAGTTTGCGTACTTCATCCTTAAATATCTCTCTAAGCGGCTCTACCAGTTCAAAGGTCATCCAATCAGGCAAACCACCTACATTATGATGCGACTTAATGGTTTTTGACGGCCCCTTCACCGAGACGGATTCAATCACATCTGTATAGAGTGTGCCTTGTGCCAAAAAAGAAACGTCAGTATGTTTTTTGGCTTCAGCATCAAAGACTTCTATGAACTTTTCTCCGATGACTTTACGTTTTGTCTCTGGATCACTCACACCCTCAAGCGCATCCATGAACTCTTGTTTGGCGTCTATGGTAATGAGTGGGATATCAAGCAGTTTAAACATCACTTGTACATCATGCGCCTCATTCTTACGCAGTAAGCCCTGGTCTACAAAAACACAGATAAGCTGCTCTTTGGGAAGCGCTTCATGGAGCATAGCAGCAACAACCGATGAGTCGACACCGCCGCTCACACCACATAGCACTTTTTTGTCACCCACCTGTGCCTGAATGTCTGCTATTTTCTCTTTGGCAAAGCTTCCCATATTCCATGTGCTGTCACAGCCACAGATATGTTTTGCAAAATTTTTAAGCATGGCAGTACCCTCAACAGAGTGGTGGACTTCAGGGTGAAATTGAAATGCATAAATATTTTTAGAGGTATTTGCTATCGCCGCGTAAGGCGAGTTCTCTGAAGTACCTATGACCTCAAAACCTTCAGGTATACTCTCCGCCCTGTCCCCATGACTCATCCAGACGATACTTTCGTCTTCGATCCCTTTGAATATAGTGGAGTCATTTTCTATTTTAAGTTTTGCTTTTCCATACTCATGGTGGTCAGCAGGGATGACAGAAGCGCCAAAATGCTGAGTAATGAGCTGCATACCGTAACAGATGCCAAGTATAGGCAAGCCCAGATCCCATATCGCCTCATCAGGCTTATAGGCATCCTCCGCATATACCGAAGCCGGTCCTCCAGAAAGGATGATACCCTGTGGTTTTCTTGCCTTAATATCTTCTATATTCTCACGGTAAGGCACCACTTCTGTGTACACACCCGATTCTCTTAATTTTCTTGCGATAAGCTGTGTATATTGTGAACCAAAATCCAATACCAAAATCGGTACTTGTTTATAACTCGTCATTGTCTGACTCGCTTGCACTGCATTTCCATTCTTGTCATGGGGATTTCCTTGGGTAGATGATTATTTAGAGTGATTATACAATGAGTATGGTTAAAACCGCACTGTTCGGTTTTTATTTTTCTACCTATGCAGTACCCTAAAAATGAAAAAATTTGAAACAGAAGTCATGGACAGAAAACCAATAGGTAGATTCTTTTCAATTTGTAAAAAAAACCAATATTCGCTAAAAGGATGCCTTCACTACGCATCCTCTACACTAAAAATGATGTGCACCAATATGAAGGATTTCAAACTGTACATACCATACAATGATCGATACAATGTATCCAACAAGTACTGTCCAGGCATACTTCATATGTCCTGCAAATGTATAGATACCGTGCATTTTACCCATGACACCCACTCCCGCAGCAGAACCGAAAGAAATAAGACTTCCCCCAACTCCTGCAGTCAGGGTGACAAGCATCCACTGAGACTGTGTATCCATACCCATATCAGGATTGGCTTTTAAGACTGCGGACATCACAGGTACGTTATCGACAATGGCAGAAAGAAAACCGACACCTATGTTTACGGCCGTTGCACCAAACTGACTGTACAGTGCTGTAAAATATTCTAAAAATCCCAAGAAGTGAAGTCCGCCAACAGCAGCCAAAATACCAAAGAAGAAAAGGAGTGTATCGTTTTCAATTTTTGCTATCCATGAGAAAGCATTGATCTGTGTTTCTGATGTCCTTCTGTTCAGCTTATAGACATACATTTTGAGAATTGCCAAGCCGAACATCATACCCCACATTGCAGGTAAATGCAGTATCTGGTGAGAGATCACTGCCATGGAAATGGTCAGCGCAAAAAGTGCCATGATCACTTTCCCGCCTTCTGCTATTTCAACTTTTTTTTCAGTGGCATTGAATGGCGGATTGCCTTCGACTACAAAACGTGATAACAACAATGCGGTGACACCCCATCCCAGTATTGCCGCAGGAAACAAAAACAGGAATTCTGTGAAACTTCCTTTACCGTCTACCCATACCATCAGTGTAGTAATGTCTCCAAATGGTGACCATGCACCACCGGCATTGGCAGCAACAACGATATTGATGGCGCCGGGTATCAAAAATCCTTTATTGCTTTTGTCAATCGTAAGCAATACTGTAGAGAGGATAAGTGCTGTTGTCAGGTTATCGGCAACCGGAGAGATAAAGAATGCCAAGATACCTGTGACCCAAAAAAGTTTTTTATAGCTATACCCTTTACTCACAAGGTTAAAACGCAATGCCGAAAAGACGCCTCTGTCTATCATTGCCTCAATGTACGTCATTGCCACCAGCAAGAAAAAGAAGATACCGGCTATCTCTATTATCAGATTTTCAACCTCTTTTTCCAAATGATGCCCATCCAAACCATTCAAGGCAAAGTAAAGTCCAATAAGCATAAAGATACCTGTACCGGCAAGCAGTGCCGGTTTTGCTTTATTAATAAGGTATTTGTCCTCAGTCGCGATAAAGTAGTACGCTATGACAAAAATTGCCAAGGAAAGTATCCCTACCCATGTGGTGGTCAAGTGTAATTGTTCGTGCATTATTTCTCCTGCTGTAAAGTATTGAATGTCATTTTAAAATCTCCATATATCAGACGGACATTATACCTATCATTCTCTAGATTTTGAATGATACGGTATCTGTCTTCTGTTAAACCAAGTATTTCCCCGGTAGACAACTACTCTTTTTCTATGTAATGTGACCCCAAAGACTCTGTACGTGCCAATGCTGCTTCAACGATCGTTGAGGCAGCATTTAAACGGAGTTCCAGTAATCTTCCTATTTCTTTGTTTTTCATATCATAGATAAGATTTTTTGCTTCGTGAAGTCCCCTTGTTGTCCGAATGATACCTATATCCTCCCACATCACCTGACGCAGTTTTTGTTTATAGATCTCATCATTCTCCTTGTGTAGAATATTACCGTAATCTTTCTCAAATTCAGGTGTTTTTACTTGTGCATGTTTTTTGGATAACAAATGATCTACCGCACGTTTGGCAAAAACAACACCTTCAAGCAAAGAGTTCGATGCCAAACGGTTCGCACCATGAACACCGGTGCGAGCCGCTTCACCGATGACATACAACCCTTCCATTCCCGGAATACACCCGTTCACATCACACTTTATCCCTCCGTTGGCATAGTGAAAGGCAGGAGATATAGGAGCCCTGTCTTTTGGGAAATGATATCCAAGGGACGCAAATGTACGTGTAATATTGGGAAAACGATGCTCAAACCACTCAGCTTCGAACATGGAAAAATCCAGGTATGCCTGTTTACCGGTTTTTCTTTTGTAGTCAAAAATACCACGCGACACGATATCTCTGCTTGCCAACTCGCCACGGGCATCATAGTCGAACAGAAATCGTCTTCCCTCATCGTCGACGATATGCGCACCTTCTCCTCTGAGTGCCTCTGTAAGCAATAATTTTCTGGCATACGGGGTATCGACAAAGACCGTGGGATGGAACTGCATAAATTCCATGTCTGCCAGTTCAATACCTTTTTCCACACATATACCATGGATGTCAGCAGATACGGTACGTGAATTGGTATTGTACTCATACAGTGAACCTATACCCCCTGAAGCGATGATGACATCATCTGCATAAATGGTCGTTGGCTCATAATTGACTGTCGCTTTCACGCCATAACAACGTCCGTCTTCTATGAGCAGGTCGTATACAAGCGTGTTTTTTTGGAGCTTGTGTTTACTTTGCACCATCATAAAGTAATGCATGTAACGTCCCGTAGCATCTCCTCCGGCGTGTATGATCCGCTCTATGGAGTGGGCAGCTTCTTTGGTATAAAGGATGTTTCCTTCTTCATCTTTATCGAACTCCATGCCTCTTTGTATGATGTCAGCCGTAGTCTCCAATGAGGTCCGGGAAAGTATCTCCACCGCTTCTTTGTCGTTATGGTATGCGCCGGCTTTGAGTGTGTCTTCGACATGGCTGGGGACATCAGCTTCGTTCAGTGCCGTGACCATGCCCCCTTGCGCATAAAACGTGTTACATTCCCAGGGGATATCTTTACAGATGACCAATACCTTTTTTTCTTTAGGTATGTTCATTGCAGCATACAGTCCTGCAATCCCTGCGCCAATTATCAAAATATCGTACTTTTGCAAAAACCTTATCCTTTATTGGCGCATGGTGCACCCACATATTATTTTGAAGCTGTCATGTTTGCATCTGCGATGTAAACCGGATTTGTTTTATGTCCACAGCCTGCCAATACCATACAGCAAAGAGATGCTATAATCACCTTATGAAAAAAGCACATATGATTCTGTCTCATTTAACCAATCAGCCTCAGTTTAAATTTTTAAAACAACAGGGCTGTTACAAGAAGTACATTTCACTTCTTGGCGTGAAGTATCAAAAAGCGATCGCATTTGTATACATCAAGAACAGGACATTGTTTGTCGCCGTCACGCACCCTGGCTTTAAAATGGAGCTTAATTATAATAGAGATTTATTAAAGTCTGTATTAACACAGCTTTCTACGCATGACGATGCCTGTAAAATGCTGCAAGCGGATGATGTGGCGATATTTCACAGCAAATATCACCCTATGGAACAGGACAAACAGGAAGATTCCACTGTACCGTATTATAATGAACTGGCCTCTGACACCTTTGATATCAAATGTGAAGACAATGAGCTTGAGGCGAAATTTAAAAAAATCCAAGAGACCATTGCGTGCAACACACCATAAAAAATCTCCCCGGTTCTGCGGGTATCTACCAATATTTCGATGAAAAAGGCAAACTACTCTACGTGGGGAAAGCCAAAAATCTCAAAAACAGAGTGAAGTCCTACTGGCGTTTTTCTCCTTCATTTAAGCCCAACCCGTCACAAAGCTCACGTATTCTCAAAATGTTGCATGAAGCCAGTCGGCTGGAATATATGGTTGTTGCTACGGAAGAAGATGCGCTGATCTTGGAAAATTCTCTTATCAAGCAACTTAAACCCAAATACAACATCTTGCTGCGAGATGACAAAACCTACCCCTATATCTATCTGGATGAATCTCAGGACTATCCCCGGTTTGAGATCACAAGAAAAGTCATTAAAGGCAAAAATATCACCTACTATGGTCCCTTTCCAACAGGAGGCAGAGCCTTGCTGGATGCACTATATGAAGTCTACCCCTTGGTGCAAAAAAAATCCTGTTTACGTGAGGGAAAAGCCTGCCTCTTCTATCAGATCAAAAAATGTCTTGCTCCCTGTGAAGCCAAAGTAACACCTGAAGACTATGGCAAGATCGTGACTGAAGCCAAAACATCCATTGTGAAGCGCAAATACCTCATCAATACCCTTACGGAAAAAATGACCTCCCTGGCAATACAGGAGCGCTATGAGGAGGCTGCTTCCATGCGAGACACGATAGAAGCGATCTCTTCGCTTACGATCACTTCAAATATAGATCTTGCAAATGCACTGGATCTTGACATATTTGCCATCAAGAATGGAGATGCCAGGGGTGTCATCGTCAAAATATTTATGCGCGGAGGCAAGATCATCTCTTCAGCCTACAGTTACTTCAGACATACACATATCTATGATGAAAATGAAGCCTACAAACAGGCTCTTTTGGAATTTTACGGTATAGATACCCCCACGATTTCCAAACAGATCCTTACAGCGCATCCCTTTGAAGACAGTGTGCAGGTAGCCTCAACACTCAGTGCACGATTTGATAAAAAAATAGATATCACAACCCCCCAGCGCGGTCAAAAAGCACAACTGGTCTCTCTGGCACTCCAAAACTGCGAAGAGCTGTTGCGTAAAGAGGAAACCGGTCATCTGATGGAAGAACGTATTGCAGATATTTTTGAACTTTCTGCCATACCTTACCGCATAGAAACATTTGACAATTCACATATGATGGGTGTGGCAACAGTCGGGGGACAAGTCGTCTGGGATGAAGGGAAATGGGATAAAAGCAGCTACAGACGCTATGAACTTCATGCCCGGGATGAGTATGGACAGATGAAAGAAATGCTCTCGCGCCGCATTGAGAAATTCACACAAAATCCTGCACCTGATCTCTGGATACTTGACGGAGGTCAGGCGAACCTGAACCTGGCACTCTATCTCCTAAAGGAGGCAAATGTCAACCTGGATGTCATTGCTATTGCCAAAGAAAAGCTTGATGCCAAAGCACACAGAGCCAAAGGGGCTGCCAAAGATGTTATTTATACAACACAGGGCATTTTTGAACTTAAACCCAACGACAAGCGCCTTCACTGGATACAAAGACAAAGAGATGAAGCACACCGTTACGCCATCACCTATCACCAAAACAAAAAACGAAAAGAAGATACACAGATCGATCTGCTTAACAAAAAAGGCATTGGAAAAGCGACTATCAAGAAACTGATCGATTATTTTGGAACCTTTGAATCCATCAACAATGCAAGCCATGAGGAACTATGCAAAGTGACCAACAAGAGAGTAGCCAACATCCTGAAACCATAGTTTTTTGACATTTTTTGACATTTTTCATGCTATACTATCCTCTCATACGTATAGAGAAAAGTTACGCTTATTATGCAATAGGAATTCTTTGTCAAAAAAGTAATCTATTCATTCTCTTTTTTAGCTTATTTATTATAAGGTTTGAAGTCAAGAGTGCTAACAAAAAAGGAAGGTTATGCAGAAACCCACACCCATCAACGAAGAATACACCTTTCAAAAAGGCTTGATCATAAGCTCAACCGATATTAATGGCGTCATTACCTATGCCAATAGGAAATTTTGCGAGATATCCGGTTACACCAAAGATGAACTCATTGGATTAAATCACAATATCGTCAGACACCCGGATATGCCAAAAGCAATCTTCAAAGAGCTGTGGGATACCATTTTGGATGGTAAAGAATGGAGTGGTATTATCAAAAACCTACGCAAAGACGGGAAGTACTACTGGGTCTATTCACATATTACTCCTCTTGTGACCAACGGGAAGCCTTCAGGATTTACTGCTGCAAGAAGACCTGCCTCCGAAACGGAGATCGAGGAATCCATACCCAACTATAACCAAAAGCTAGAATTAGAAAAAGAAAACAATTAAAGGGTCGTGCCAATAATGTATTATATTACTAACCAAACCAAACAAGTCATTGCTGCTGACGATAGTTTATTGAAATTACTGGATATTGAAAATATAGAAGAACTTTCCAGGCAGATCATCTTAGGAAAGCTGCATTTTACTGAACACTCTCAAGACAGTATGGAAATTGCTACACAAAACAAGACGCTCTCTTTTAAGAGCCGTACATCCCTACTCTCAAGTCTTGTAGGCGACCTGCATATTACTTCTTTGGAACAGGTCACCCAAACAGCGCAGACAGAAGAAGTCCAGTCTGCAAAAATACCGTCTCAAGAAGAGCAGACAGAAGACAATAATCTCGTAGTCCTCACAGAGGACATACAGCACGATGTCACTGAACCACAGGAAGCATTGTCTGAAAAAGAAACCCAAAAAGAAACGCTGACAGCACTTGATGACGACATGCTCTTCATAAAAGAAGAAGAAACACCAAGTACCTTTATCAGCCCTGAGGAAACAGATAGTGCCTTGGATGAGACCATGGAACTTTTAGATATGCCAGAGAGTTTCGTTAAAGAAGATGAAAGCGCAAAGGCAGAAACTTCTGAAGAAACCCTTATAGAATTGACCATTCCCCAGGTACCTGAAGAGACCATAGATGAAATTACAGTCAATGAACCTGAAACATCGACACCGCCTATAGAAGAAAAACCCTCACCGGATACTTCGCCTATTGTCATTAACATAAGCGAGATCAGCAACAATATCGGTATCACCACGGATGACTATAAAGTATTCTTGAATGAATATATTGATACTGCCATATCACTTGAAGAAGACTTGCGCGGCAATGACACCCAGGCGTGTTCTTCAGCAGTAGGAACATTAACACAGCTTTCAGAAGTCTTACAGCTTCCACAGGTAAATGCGATCATGTCAGAGATTTCTCAAGGTTCCTCAGAGACAAAAGATGAGACCATTGATGCATTCTATGCAATTCTCTCCAGACTTGTGACCACAGAAGAGCCGGCTGCACAGGAAACATCACTTCAGGAAACACCTGTCGAAAAAGAGCCACAGCCTGAAGCACCTCAGCACCATGAGCCAAGTACTGAAAAAGTTGAACTTGACCTCGAAACACCCATCCTTGAAGACCATACATTGGAGACAGAACTACCTGCTCCTCCCAAAGAGGAAGGTGCTGGAGGTATTGACCTGAGTGACGTAAAGCCTATTCATTTTGATTTTCAGTTAGAAGAAGCGGCCAATGATCTCTCGTTGCCGGTTGAACTCATTGAAGAATTTGTACATGACTTCATAGAGCAGGCACATACCGAAACAGAAAAAATGCTCAAAGCCTATGAAAAAGGTGATCTGGACACCATACAGAAGATCGGACATATGCTTAAAGGTGCTTCCAGCAACCTGCGCATCAATGCCCTCTCAGATACACTCTATCAAATACAGTTTTGTGAAGATTTCGACAAACTTGAAGGCTTTATAAGACAATACTGGGGACATTTTTTGTCTTTTGAACAACAAATAAATATTTTATCAAAGTAAAGGAAATTGCTGATGACAATACGAAATAGACTAAAACTGATTGGACTTGTGCCAATTACCCTTCTCATATTACTGTCAAGTTATTTCTTTTTAACTTCATACATAAACTTCGAAAAGGCAAATACACTTAAAACTGTCCTTGGCAACAATGCCAAGTTGACCAATACACTTGTTGAAGTAGGGAAAGAGCGTGGACTGACTGCCATGTTCGAAGGGAGTGGACAACGAGACTTTTTTGATTCACTGAAAAAACAAAGGGTCAACACAGATAAGTCCGTGGCCGCGCTTAAAAGCGGTCTTGTCATTGAAGACACTACCTATGTTCAGGCTCTACTGGAAATATTGGGTGAAAAAAAGCTTTTGGATATTGAAAAATACCAGGCACTTTTAAACAATCTGAACAAACTTTCCTCTGTTAGGAAAATAGTGGATTCCGGTGAAGCAGATTTTCACAAAGTATTCTTCGATGACTATACCAATGGTATCACGACACCCATACTCGACAACCTTCTGCAGGTCAACAATTTTGCGCTCAACACAGAGATATCATCGCTCATTGCCACACTTTCCCAGCTCTATACGGCAAAAGAAAATGCCGGTCTTGAAAGAGGTTTTATCTCCTACTATATGACAAAAAAAGCTTCTATGTCTTTTGATGAGATTGCCTTATGGGATGAATTTAAAACCAAAGCAAATGTGTTTGACATCAAGCAGGTCACCAACACCCAACTTCGTCAACAACTCAATAGGATATTTACCAACCCTCAGAATATGGAAATGCTCACCCAGCTCAAAGAGACCTCTTCTGCTATCCAGACAGATGTTGACAATGGAGACTATGCTGAAGAAGTCATGGACTGGTTTGCTTTACAGACACAGAAAATCTCACTGCTTTCAAAAGCCGAACTCATCGTCTCAAATGCCTTATGGAAAAAAAGTGATGTGTATCTTCAGAAACAGCTTTTACTCCTTTCTATCGCCGCAGCTATCTGGCTACTTAGTTTTATCTTGGCATTCCTCGGTTTTTCAACTACGAAAGATATTACAAGAAATATCCAGGAGCTTGAGGATGTACTGAACAAAGCCGTAGACGAAATGAAAAACAGTGAACAGTATATGGATCAGGACACAATGGCCATTGAAAACATTGAGCTAGATACCCATGAAGGGACCAAAGAAGCCTACAGGTTCCTTGAAACACTCGTTGAAACAGCCAAAGATGACAAACTCACAGCTCTCCAGGCCAATGAAGCCAAGTCTCTTTTCCTCGCAAACATGTCTCACGAGATACGTACGCCGCTCAACGGTATTGTCGGGTTCACGGAAATTTTAAGAAGCACTGACCTGACCGCAGAACAGAACGAATTCCTTTCTATTATTGATAAAAGTTCTGAGAACCTGTTGAATATTATCAACAATATTCTTGACCTTTCAAAGATCGAGAGTAATAAAATTGAAATTGAAAATATCGTTTTTGACGCAGCAGAAGAATTTGAGT
>CAYXZY010000002.1:0-10232 GCA_964469685.1 uncultured Sulfurovum sp.
ATAAGCTGTAAGGAGAAAAGATGAGCGAACAATTACACTATGCATTATTTACAGGCTGTACAGCAAAGCAGTCCACCCCTGAACTTTTATCATCTACACTTGCGGTAGCTGATAAACTCGGCATCAAAATCACCATCTTGGAAGAAGCATCATGTTGTGGTGCAAGTCATCTTCAGGACTTTGATGAATTCCTGGCACACGTGCTCAATGCGCGGAATATCTGCTATGCAGAAAAACTGGGTCTGACGATGATCACCATCTGTAACACCTGTCAGCTTAACTCTGCCATGACCAAACATGCACTGGACACTGATCCGGAGCTCAAAGCCAGAGTGAACGAAAAACTGGCTGAAGTAGGTCTTGAGTACAAAGGTACTTCACAGATAAAACACTTCCTCTATACACTCATAGACGAGTATGGTCTTGAGAATGTCAAAAACAAGGTAACCACCCCACTCTCTGCATTCAACATCGCGCCTTTCTATGGGTGTCACAACATCAGACCATCTGAGTTGCACGAAGAGTCAAACGGGCACGAAAACCCATACAACCCTACTTCACTTGACAGCCTTATTGATGCGCTTGAAGGTAACCCGGTGAACTACGAGAGTAAGAATAAATGTTGTGGTTTCCATGTGGAGCTTCAAGCGAACCACACTTCAGAAGTACTTGCCGGTAACGCACTGCTTGATGCCATAGACAATAACGCAGACATGATGGTCACCCCATGTCCTCTCTGTCACCTCAAGATGGATACCTACCAGGACAGCGTAGGAAAAGTCATGGGTCGTGATGTGGAACTTCCAGTACTTCATATGCCACAAATGGTTGCGCTTGCGCTTGGCTGTACAGAAAAAGAGATAGGTCTTAACTTCCACGTAGAAAAAGCAACACATCTCTACACCGAAGCTACTGCTTCATAAGGGTTCATTATCCCATGCATTGCATGGGAATCTCAAAGGATTGTGATATGCAAGACTTTCTTCTTTTTAAAACCTTTATTACCCCCTCATTACTTTTACTCATGTACTATATCGGTGCAGTGTTCATTCCTCTTTTTAGTTGGTATATTGCCATGTGGATCAAAAAAAATTATTTCACTAAAGTATCTGGAACAGTAAAAGAAGAGATACAAAAAAGAACCACAGTAAAACAACGCGTCACGCTACTCTTGTCATTTATAGTCTGTTTTCTATGTATGGAAGTGTTCTGGAGAGTACTCTTTGAGTTTTTCATCGCTTATTTTGATATGCATGATGCTTTGATGAGGATTTCACAAACTTAACACAAATTTAACACTAAAAGTATAAGCTAAACATATCAAAATTAAAGGAAAAAGTAATGAAAAAAGTTCTACTGTTATTGACAATGTTGGCTATGGTGAGTACCCATGCTATGAGTGAAGAGGTGAAACCAGCTCCTATGGGTAAAAAAATGCCTACACGTTTCCAGGCCGTTCCGGCAGATAAAGCGGTAATACTCCAAGAAGGTGAAGGCAAAATGTATTGTCCCAAGTGTGGGATGACCCTGCCAATGTTCTACAGAACAAACCATGCAGCTAAAGTACAGGGAAAGATGAAACAGTACTGTTCCATACACTGTCTGGCCACAGCGATGAAAGAAAATGACATGATTGATTCACTCAAAGTGGTAGATAACACTACGCTTAAATTCATTGATGCCAAAAATGCATGGTATGTCGTGGGCAGCGATAAGCCCGGTACAATGAGTATGACAAGCAAATACGGCTTTGCAAAGAAAGCGGATGCAGAAGCTTTTGCAAAAAACTTTGGCGGAAAAGTGATGAATTTCAAAGACACACTTGCGCTCGTTAATTCTACACTGGACAAAGAGAGTGCCATGGTAAGTAAAAAACAAAGCATGATGGCAAAAAAAGGCGAGATGATGTATAAAAAAATGTGTAAACCCATTACTGTAGCGTTTAAAAGTATTGCAGAGGCAAAAACGTATCTTACAAAAGAGAAACCGTGTGGTACACTGCAAGGCAAAAAGCTTCAAGCAATAGGTATCTATCTTAAGGAACGTACAAAATAAGGCTTACTATGACACGGTTGTTTCTCATTACGGTTCTACTGTTAGGTTTGGCACAGGCAGAGAATCTCTCTCCTGCCAAATATGCCAAACTGGTTCAAAAAGGTGAAAAGATTGCGTCAAAACTATGCGACGCAGAAAAACTCTCCCGTATCCAAGCGCAAAGCCTTGCAGAAATCTACCGGCACATAGAAAAGACCCAACCCTGCGTAGCACTGAATACACGAAACAAAGAAGCACTCGCCTATTTCATACTGGCGGGTCAAACTCCAGATATCTCGAAGGTCAAAGCACATCTTCATGTCCCCAAAGAAGCGAAGTGCCCGGTGTGCGGTATGTTTGTTTCAAAGTATCCCAAATGGGCAGCACATATAGAAGCAGAACACAAACAATACTACTTTGACGGGGTAAAAGATATGATGAAGTTTTACATCTTTGATGTGGACTTCCCCTATGACAGAAGCAAGATAAACAGCATGGAAGTCACCGACTTTTATACACTTCAGGCCATCGACGCAAAAAAGGCATTTTATGTTGTCGGCTCCGATGTGTTTGGTCCCATGGGGAATGAACTCATTCCGTTTAAAAGTAAAGATGCTGCCCAAAACTTCCGGAAAGATCATTCAGGTGAGCGGATCATACTGTTTGATGACATCACTCCAAAGCTTGTTATGGGACTCGATGGGATAGAATATCCACAATAATACTGCAGGAGAAGTCTTGATAAAACCATTTTTGGCATTACTCTTTTTACTGGTATGTATGGTAAGTATGATGTTTGGCCATCTGCTCCTGTACCCTTATGGAAAAAACAGCCAATCCCTTCTTGCCATCACACACACGACAAACATGGCACGCATTTCATACTCCATACCTTATGATGCCTATGCACATAATATCACTTACCCTGAAATGCCGACTTTAAGCAGGATGGATCTTGTCTATGAACACTAATGCATTTTGGCACTTTTTAACCCTGCAGCTTTTTAAGGAACGCAGCAAACACCTTGCAGTGATACTCATCTCTGTCATGATACTTTTTTTACTCTCTTCGGTTCTGTTTATCTCTTCTTCTATTCGATACTCTTTAGAAGAGACGCTCAAAGCCCAGCCTGACTTCGTGGTTTCACGTCTTCAAGGCGGCACGAAAGTACCCGCACCTTTGGCATGGAGTGACAGACTTCTCGATATCTATGGCATCACCAAAGTCACTCCAAGAGTGTATGGACGTTACTTTTTTGAAGCAAAAGGAAAATCATTTCTCATTGTAGGGGTGGATTTTCTTGATGAACAGAGCCACAGAGGCCTGCAAACACTCATAGACAGCACAGATCTGAAACGCTTTTTAAGCCATCCTCAAATGCTCGTAGGCGAAGGGGTCAAAACCTATCTTGAAACAAAATATTATACGGATGAATATAGTTTTGTGACTCCAAAAGGCAGCTTTGAGAAAGTGAGTATCTTTGCAACACTGCCGACTCAGACCAACCTTCTTGCCAACGACATGATACTCATGCCTATAGACCTGGCACGAACTATACTGGGATACAGTGACGATGAGGCCACCGATATCACTTTTAATGTACCCAATCCTGATGAATGGAAGCTGCTCACAGCAAAACTCTCTGCTTTGTATTACGATATACAGGTGGTCACCAAGGATGACGTTAGAAAATCCTACAAAAATCTCTATAACTATAAAGGCGGTATCTTTCTTATGCTCTTTTTGGTTTTGCTGAGTACCTTTGCGCTGATGCTCTACCAGCGCTACAGCATGGTCTATGCTTCAGACAGACGGCACATAGGATTATTAAGAGCCTTGGGATGGAGTATCCATGATGTCTTAACTTTTAAATTTATGGAAACCCTTCTCATTATACTCACCTCAGTGATACTGGGTATTTTTATAGCGTATATCTATGTATTTGTACTGGGTGCTCCGGGACTTAGAGAAATTTTTCTAGGAGGAGAGAATCTCCACAACACGGTCAACTTTATCCCTGTGGTCGATTTTTCTGTGCTGAGCTCCATCATACTTATCTATGCACTTCCTTTTTTGGCCGCAGTGCTCATACCCGTATGGAGGATTAGTGTGACTGATCCCAAAGAGGCCATGTTATGATGATACAGATCGAAAACCTCTATAAAGCCTATCCTCAGGCCGGGAACGACAAACCCATACTCAAAGACATTACGCTGAACATCCAAAAAGGTGAGTGCATCATACTCAAGGGAGTAAGCGGTTCAGGTAAGACCACCCTGCTTTCTCTCATAGCCGGACTGGACAAGCCAAGCTCAGGAAAGATACTCATAGACGGTGAGCCTATTTCCAAGCTTCCGGATCTTTTTGCTTCAGAACTCCGTGCCAAACACATTGGTATGATCTTTCAGCATTTTAACCTCTTTGAACATCTCAGTGTAGAGGAAAATGTCACCATACCGCTCATCCCCTCTGGACTTAACATGAAAGAGATACACCAAAAAGTGCAAGATGCTCTGAAGTTAGCCAATATCACACACAAAGCAAAGACTGAAGCCGGCAGACTCTCCGGTGGAGAAAAACAAAGGACGGCCATTGCCAGGGCCGTGGTTGCAAACCCTGACATTATATTGTGCGATGAACCTACAGCAAACCTGGACAGGGACAATTCGCTGATTTTTATAGATATGCTGCAAACCTTGCATGCCTTGGGAAAGACCATCGTGGTCGCCACCCATGATCCTCTTTTTGAGACCCTTCCTTTTAAGAACACGGTCATACCTATGGCAGACGGCAAAATACTCCAAAGTGAAGCCCATGAATGAAGTCCTGTTCTCCAATGAGGTTATAGTCTACCTTTTGTCAGAAGGGGTACTCTTGGTACTTTTGCTCGTGGCACTTGCTGTTACGCTTAAAGTGCTCTCCAAATGGGATTTTGAACAATTCACCCCTTCACAGTTTGCCCTGGAAAGACAGGCCTATCTGGTAAGCACCATTGCTTTCCTGGTCTTTGTCATGAAGTTTGTACTCCTGGTGTATTTCATTTTCAGCATAGATGCTTTGGCAGTCTTGGTACCTGGTGCCATGTGTGCAGCAGGGGTCATCACTGCGAATGCATACGGATCGTACTTATTAATCTTAAAACTTGTTATCCTCTCCTTGTTGACCCTTTGGCTCTATATACATTTTTATGATATGCATACCAGGAACCATCAATGGTTTAAGGAAAAATCATGGCTGTTCAGCGTGATATGCCTGCTCATTCTCATAGAATTTGGCCTGGATCTTGCTTATTTTTCACATATTGATACCCATCAGCCGGTCTCATGCTGTTCTGCATTGTTCGGTCAGCTCGAAGGTGCGAATCCTCTGCCTTTTGGCCTGAACACGCCCCTGTTGTTGATTTTGTTCTATCTGCTCTATAGCTTGGTCATACTGAGCATTAAGACCGGGCAAACCCTGCTTTACATTGTTTCAAACATTCTTTTTGTGTACATTGCATACTATGCTGTAGTGTATTTCTTTGGAACCTATGTGTATGAACTGCCAACGCATAAATGTCCGTTCTGCATGTTTCAAAGAGAATATTATTTTATAGGATACGTCTTATGGGGTACGCTCTTTTTAGGCTCTTTTATAGGCATAAGCAATGCCATAACAACCCTATGGTTGGGACAAAGCCATCGCCCATCACAAAAGATCGTGATGTATCTGCTAAGTGTATTTGTCTTTCTGTGCACAGCATATGTGGCTGTGTATTATTTTAAAAATGGAGTATTTTTATCATGAAAAAAATCTTACCCTTGCTTGTTATTCTTGTGATACTTGGCATCGTTGCTGTTATCCTCGTCTCCACGGTAAAAAATGAGCAACCCGTTACCATCGTAAAAGGGAACACCGACATGAAACCTTTGCCGCTGAAATTAAACTTTACCAACGATCCCTATTGTAAAATGCTTATCAGCACACAAGAGAACAGCTCACAGGTCATAGCACCTGATGGCAGGACGTGGTTTTTTGATGACCCTGGATGCATGATTCTGTGGCTGGACAAAAAACCGTTTCAAGACAGTGCAAAAATCTGGATATACAGCCTAGATACACATCAATGGATAGATGCAAGGAAGGCCTGGTATGGCAGAACCGATGACACTGCCATGCACTATGGTTTTGGCGCAAGAGAGCATAAAACAAAAGATGCCATAGACTTTGCGACCATGAGACTGTATGTCTTACGAGGTGAGCACTTAGGCAATCCCAAAATACGAAAAATGTTACTGGAGAAATAAATGGAAAGTATAGATCTTTGGACCATTGCAAGCATTGCATTTTTAGGTGGGTTTGGACATTGCATCGGTATGTGCGGGGGTATAGTCATCGCCTATTCTTCTGCAAAGATAGACAATCAATGGTCCAACTTCATGCAGGGCGTGGCACATCTTGTCTATTCTCTGGGGCGTATCACCACCTATGTGATGCTCGGCGCAATATTTGGCGCACTGGGAGGCGTAGCACAGTTCAATGGTACGGCCACAGCTACACTGACCATCATTGCCGGTATCTTCATGATACTCGCAGGCCTGTCACTCCTGGGTAAACTCGAATTTCTGACCAAAGTTGAACACTCCTTTTCCAAAAGCAAATGGTATCAAGAGGTATTTCGTCATGTACTGCGTTCCAAGTCACTTTACAGCTTTTATATCTTAGGGCTTCTTAACGGGCTTTTGCCTTGTGGTCTGGTCTATTTCTTCGCTGTGACCGCAGCGAGTACGGGAAGTCCGTTATGGGGTGCAGTCGTGATGTTCATCTTTGGGCTTAGTACTATCCCTGCCCTCTTTAGTCTGGGATTCTTCACCCAAATACTCAATAGAGGAAAACTAAGAAAAATAATGATGAACCTTGCATCTATCATAGTCATACTTTTTGGCTTTTACACGATATACAGAGGGTATGACTTTATAGAAAATCCCGATAAGTCACTGTTGAATTGTTGTGAAGATGAAGAGAAGTCACACAGCAAAGAAGACCATGCAAAAGCTTTGGCTCCTTTTAAAACGCTGCAATGAAAATGCCAATAAGACAGAGGTACTGTCTTATTTGGAGGGTGTATCTTTTGGTTCTATGTTCTCTTCTAAATGCTCTATGTTCATCCTAACGAACTTGTAAGATATAAATATCACTACAGGCCATGAAGCATACCAGAGTATCGCAGATGTATAGTCGATCGTTTCCATAATTTTTCCTTTGTTTTAATAATGATGATGGTCTGATTCTACTTCTTCTGAAGTGATCTTTTCTTTGTCCATAGACTTCCATACCAGGTAGATATACCCCAGTACAAAAGGCACCATGAGTGAGACATAACTCATCGCACTCAGCGTGTAGTGGCTGCCTGAACTGTTCTCTATGCTCAAAGAGCTTCCTATGTCACTGAGTGACGGGTAGATAGCCGTCTGGTTGAAGCCCAGAAGACTCAACAGACTTACCACGGTAAGCACTGTCCCCACACCCGAGAACCACACCCCTTTGGTCGATGCTTTGAACAGTGTGGTATACAAGGCAAAAAGAACCAAAACCACACCCAAAAGCAATGAGATCAGCAAGACAGGAGAAGCAAGCAAGTTCCAGAAAAACTTATGCTCTACTACTTTGAAACCACTGTCATCATAGGCTACACCACTTAACATACCAAGGCTAAAGGCCACAACCAGAAAAAATGCCAAAAAGAGCAATGCATCTGTTTTAAGCTGCTTTCTGGCTCTTTGCACAATGCTCTCTTCTGCAATATTGTTGATAAAATACAAACTTGCCTGCACACGTGCCAAAAAGAATACCGTCAGTCCAAATGCGACATTGAAAGGATTGAGGACTGCTTCGAGTCCATAGGTATGGTTCGTCCATGCAGAGAGGTTCATATCATTTTTGATGAAGTGCCCTCCGGTGTATAACGTTGCCAATGCGATGCCAATGAGGATGATCCCCAACGAGCCATTGATATACAAAAAACGCTCGTAGGTTTTTTGCCCAAAGAAGTTATTGGGTTTTTTGCGGTACTCATAGGAGACAGCCTGAATGATAAAACAAAACAGTATGGCCATCCAAACATAGTATGCCCCGCCGAAACTTACAGCATAGAGTAAAGGAAATGCTGCGAACAGTGCCCCGCCGAACATGACAAGGCTTGTGAAACCAAGTTCCCATTTACGTCCGAGTGAAGCGATGATGACGTTTTTTTCTTCATCTGTTTTAGCCAAAGTATTGAGCAGGGTCTGTCCCCCCTGCACGAACATTAAAAATACAAATAATCCGCCCAGTAAGGCGACGATGAACCACCAGTATTGCTGTAGTGTCAAGAGTGATAACGTTTCAAACATATTAATGTGCCTCCATTCCTTTTTTGATTTGTGTGGTCATAATGCGTATCTCTGCAATGAGCAGTCCGGTAAAGACAATGGCAAAAAGCCAAAAGGTCGTCTGTACAGCAGTGGTACTCACCTGCGATGTGGCCATACCCACAGGCAGCATCTCAAAGATCGCCCAGGGCTGCCTTCCTACTTCAGCCACGATCCAGCCCATTTCTCCGGCTATATAGCCAAGCGGGATGGACCAGAGTGCTGCTCTGAGCAGCATCTTTTGTGTATGCAGTTTACCCACCATACTAAAGTACAGTATAAAGAAGAACAGAGCCAAAAACCAGGTACCCAACCCTACCATGATGTGGAAACTGTAAAAAGTCAACGCCACCGGAGGGATGATGTCTTCAGGGTTTTTAAGGTATCCGTACCCAAAGTACTTTTCATGGGCTCTGAATTCTTTCAGGGCTTTCTGTGCCAGAGGCTCATCACCTGCTTTCTTGGCATCTTTGTAGCGTTTGAGTGCAGCAATGGCCACTTTCCCTTTTGCGATCTTATCTGTGGCTGTTTCTATATGATGATGATCCTTATCTCCATATACCAACTCATTGATACCAGGCACAAAAGCATCCATATCATGAAATCCTAGCATGGAAAGTGCCCCGGGGATCTCGATCTTCCAGAAGAATTCTTCCTGCTCATCCCCTATCTTCTTATCATGATTGAGTTGTCCTATAGCGACGATACCCTCACGCTCATGCCCATGGTACAATCCTTCCATGGCTGCAAGTTTGGTCGGTTGATGCAGTGCTACCTGATGTGCCGACTCATCCCCGGTAAAGATAAGGAAAATGGAAGTGATGAGCCCAAAGGTCGCTCCCACGACCATGCTCCTTCTGGCTTTGATGACATCTTTGTTCTTGAGCAGAAACCACGCAGAGATACCCACCACAAAAAGTGCTCCCATCACATAGCCGCTGCCTACTGTGTGCAGAAACTTCGAGTAGGCGTTGGGGTTGAACAGGACATCAAAGAAGTTAGCCATCTCAAAACGTGCGGTATCGGGGTTGAACTGCATACCTACAGGGTGCTGCATCCAACCGTTGGCAACAAGTATCCAAAGCGCTGAAAGGTTTGAACCTATAGCCACAAGCCAGGTAGAAAGCAGGTGCATCTTCTTGCTGACCTTCTCCCAGCCAAAGAACATCACAGCAAAGAAGGTGGACTCCATAAAAAATGCCATGATACCCTCTATGGCAAGCGGCGCACCAAAGATATCTCCAACGATCCAGGAGTAGTTAGACCAGTTCGTACCAAACTCAAACTCCATGATGATCCCCGTGGCCAAACCTATGGCAAAGTTGATCGCAAAGAGTGTCATCCAGAATTTGGTGATCTCCTTCCAGACAGGATTACCTGTTTTTACATAGATCGTTTCCATGATGGCAACGATAAAAGAGAGCCCCAGAGTCAGTGGCACAAAGAGCCAGTGATATAATGCAGTCAATGCAAATTGTGCTCTGGACCAGTCCGTTAAAAGTATGTCTTCCATTATTTCTCCTTTTGGATAGAACCCTCTGATAACCCTAGACGTTCATCAGAGGGTTCTATTGTTAAATTGTTAAGTATATGCTCTGCTCTTTCTTCATCATTGGAAAAATTCTCTTTTAAAAAATTAGGGAAAAAAAGAACCTTCATAATCACAAAAAAGATCACAAATTTGATACCGATGATCGCCCAGAGCCGTTTACCCAGACGCATGTTTTGAAAACCTTCCAGATAGAACCGGAAGATCTTTTTAATGGTGGTGGTGATGTCCATGCCCATGCTCTTCGTGTGCTGGATGT
>CAYXZY010000002.1:10332-21743 GCA_964469685.1 uncultured Sulfurovum sp.
GTTTCTTTGTTCATTTTGACCGGTATTGCTATTTTCATGATCGCTCCCTTATGTATTTATGATTTCTTAGGTATGAATTTCCCACACCCTCTGTCTTCGTTACCGCCAAAACTTTTTACCACGCGAGCGGTACCATTTTCAAAGATCACCGTTCTTTCACATTTGGCTGCGTCTACACATTTCATATTACTGCATCCTACATCTTCTGCTACTGCCATATTATATCCTTTCTTTTGATTGCATCATCACGATGGCTTTGCTTTGCAGCAAGGCTACAGAGATTTTTTTGCGTGCCTGCTGGAGTATCCTTGAAAAAGTCGTGCGGGAGATACCCATTTTATCTGCACATTCCTGCTGGTAGAGTCCTTCATGGTCACTCAGTCGTATGGCCTCCATCTCATCATAATCCAGTTCTATTTTGTCAAGATCTTTGCCCGGTATGCCGCAAGGCTTGAAACAAACACGACCATGATCCACATCGATCTGACGTATGATCTTTTTTCTTCCAACTTGCTGCATGAGACCTCCATTCTTAATTTTGCACATATGTTCATAATGCTAAAGCAAGTATAGCCCAGTGAAGTTTAAAGTAATATAAAATATTAATATATTTATTATAATTATTGATTATTCATTAAAAGGAGACGATGTTGGAGGATTGCCCTCGCACATCAAGTGTGTGGTGCAAGATGCTCTTGGCACCTACTTTGCCATGCAAGGCAAACAGAGTATGTCTATAAAAGCGCGTCTATAGTACAACACGCCATTCATAGATTCTATCACGACAAAGAGTGTTGCTTTTCTTTCCAGACTGATGTTCAGTCCCAAATCGATCTTTTCGAAATTGTTTCTATGAAAAACAGCTACAAGGGCTTTGTCATGTTTGTCGACCATAATAGCCACCGATTTTGCAGGTATATTGGAATGTATCTCTATGGGGATCTGTTGAGGATTTTCTACAAGTTCTTTGGGGGCGATAAGCTCCATATTTAAAGATTGTTTGATCGTAGAAAACTTTTCTTTTCCATAGAGTGCCATGGCTGCCTCATTGATGTTTGTGGCTTTCCACGCTTCAGGATGTGTTTTATGATAATCCACAGCACAGGCCGTACTTAGCATGAAGACAGTCACAGCCAAAAGTCTTAACATACTATGCATCAAAGACCCTTTCCAGGATGGACTTACGTGCCTGCTTGTCCCCGCAGACTGCCTCATTGGCTGCCAAAGCAGCTTTGAGCGGATCACCTGATGTACTGTACTTTAATATAAAATAGAGAGAATCCAGAATGATCTCTTCCAAAGAGGAATCAATATGCTCCGTAGAGCCTTCAAAGTGCTCACCATGCCAGAGTTTTCCCATGCTTGCCAAAGCACACTCATCTACATTGGGTTGTTGTGAAAGTTCTGTTTTATGATAGGTGGCTTCCTGGAATTTGCCATCAGCCTGAGAAACAAGGCGCGCTATCTCTCCCCCTGTCTGGACGGCACAAAGCTGCATAGCATCCCGGTATGTCATGCCTTCAGATACTTTTGTTTTCATGTCATCTATAAAGGTTTCCATATCTATATTCTCACTCATACACGTTCCTTGAAGTTACTATAATATAATGTAGCAAAAATCTACCCATGTTAAACTTATAAGTAAATTAAGAGTTTTTTTATCCTATTTAATACTTTTTGTGCTATAATTCGAACATTACATTTTAAAAGGAAAAAATATGCCAAAAATCAACAAATACCAAGACATTTCAGAGATCGACAGAGAAGCAAAAAAAGACCTTATCGACAGACACTCTCCATTTATCCACTGTGCTGAGACTGCAACTGAAGGTGAGCCGTTTGAAGTAACAGTTAAAATGGGTAACGAGTACACGCATCCAGATGATTTTGATCACTTTATCGAAACAGTCACTCTTTTTGACGGAGACACAAAACTTGCTGAAGCAGTTTACGTTCCAGGAGCACTTGGTAACACAAAAGCACACAACACTACAACATTTACCATCATCCCAACAGGTAAAAAACTTAAGCTTGTTGCACATGGTTACTGTACAAAACACGGTATCTGGGAAGGTACTGAAAAAGTAGTTGAAGTAAACTAGTTCAACTGGCTGGAGGATCTTCCTCTGGCTATTACCAATCCATACCTACTAATCTATATTTACCAATCCATACTTACCAATCAATGCCTTCTATGGGGAACCCGTCTTTCTCATAATCAATGACTTCTTCAGGACAGCCTTCGGGTTTTGACTTACAGTATTGTTTATATGCTATCTTGGCAAGTACCAGTACTATAGCCAATACAATAAATAAGAATAAAGATTTTTTCATACCCTCACTATAGCAAAATATTTTAGATATAATGTATAAAATGCATTTGATTAGGGAAAAAATATGATAAAAAAATATCCTCTTTCTGTACTTTTCTTGCTGTTATTTTTCTTGACCGCTTGTGGTTCTAACTCTAAAGATGCCTTTACCCAAGTAGAAAAAGAGTTTATACATGGGCTATTTCTCAGTGAGTATCTTTGGTATGACCAAGTGGCTTCAAATGTGGAGTATGATGCATTGACTGACCGGCAGGAGATGATCAACACGTTAAGGGTCAACCCTCCTGACAAATGGAGCTATACCATCACAGAAAAACAGTATGAGGAATTTGTCAATCAAAAAACAGAAGGCTTTGGTTTTGGATATACCCCGGATCTGCAGATATTTATTGTGCGTATCGGTGCACCATCCTATGGAAAACTGCAGCGTGGTGACCGCATCATTGAAGTCAATGGTGAAGAGGCAAGCATATCACGCATCAAAGATGCTTCATCAAACTTAGGTACTGCAACGACCTTTACCGTACTAAGAGGCAGCCAGACGATGACCATCCAGGTAACCCCTGATGCATATACGTTCAAAGTCACCCTGGGAAAAGTCTTCTCTCAAGACGCAAAACAGGTAGGCTATCTACGCTATGATTCATTTACGTCAACCTCGGTCGAAGAGTTTGAAACAGAGTTCAGCAAGTTCAAACATGCAGGTATTGATGAATTGATCATAGACCTTAGATACAATGGCGGAGGCTCGGTTGCCGTAGCCAGTACACTGCTGGAGAACATTACCAACGCCTATCCGGGACAAAGACAAGGCTATCTTGACTGGAATGAGAACTACCAACATAAGAATGAGAGCTTTTATTTCACTGATGAGATCGAACCCAATGATCTCAATATGACACGTGTCATATTTCTGGTCACCAAAGGGTCAGCATCAGCCAGCGAACTTGTGATATCTGCACTCAAACCCTATTTGGGAAATGCCAATGTGGTGACCATAGGTACTGCGACACATGGAAAGAATGTCGGTATGCGTGGTAGGGTCTATGGCAATAACTACTATTTTCTTATCAACTTCTATGTGAGGAACAATGCGGGAGAAACCACAAGTTTTGACGGCATACCTGCTACCTGTGAGGCGCAAGATGATCTCTCACACACCTTGGGCGACAAGGATGAAACCATGCTGAAGACCGCACTGTATTATACTGCCCATAACACCTGCCCCTAGGAGATGACCTTAAGAGTTTTGGGAGTATAATACTTCCATGAAAAACCTCAAAAATGCCCTTTTACTGAAACAGCTTTATCAGCTCAAGCAGCTAGGGTACAAATACACATCAGTGACGGCCTTCAAAGAAGATGAGCCGGACCTCACTCTCCCCAATACATTGGAAGCATTAAAAAAGCAAGCCGCGCAATGTCATCTTTGTAGCCTCTCCAAAAGCAGGCAAAAGGTCGTATTTGGCGAGGGAAACCCCAATGCTGACATAATGTTCATTGGAGATACTCCCAGTAGCTCTGATGACAGCACGGGCAAAGTGTTTACGGGACGTTCCGGCGAACTGCTTACAAAAATGATAGAAAATGTTCTGGAACTGACCCGGCAGGATGTCTACATCACAAACCTGCTAAAATGCCGCTCTTTGGATGCACAATCCATCTCACCTTCCGATGCACATACCTGCCAGCCTTATCTTCTTAAAGAAATAGCACTGGTTCAACCCAGGATCATAGTGGCATTTGGACAACATGCCTACCACTATCTTACCGGTGATGACAGCGACATTATGAAGGTTAGAGGCATCCCCCTCACCCAACAGGACTACACTGTTGTGCCTACCTATCATCCAAACCATTTACTACGTAATCCCAGTGCAAAAAAAGATGTTTTTGACGACTTGTTAAAAATAAAACATATCTATAATTCTATTTAGCTATAATCTTTACACGTACAAAAAAGGGAGCGTACTGATGCTGGCACGTATGACTATGTCTATTTTGCTGTACCTAAGTATCATTTGTCTTGGTACATCAGTACTGTATGCCCACAACGACTATCAACTGACCCTCACGGATGACAAGGCCTCCTACACCCATTTTAAGATGGCCTACATGGCTGAAGCACCCGGTGACAGTGTAGGCATCAACAATATTTCTACCATCCCCTTCAACGAGGAAACCTCCAATGCATTCAGTTTTGGTTACAAAAAAAACCATTTCTGGTTCCATTTTACCGTCTTTAACGATTCATCAGAATCTAAAGACATGGTACTTGAACTCACCGAGATCATCCATAAAACTGTGGACATGTATGTGAAAGAGGATCAGGCCTTCATCCGTCATAAAAATGGCCTGGATGTACAGGTCAATGACAGAGAGATCAAAGAGTCTACCCCCTCTTTTCCTCTTCGTTTCTTGCCGTATGAAAAGAAAGATATCTATATTCATCTCAATTCTATTTACGGTGTTTTTGGTGCTTTTGAGCTTAAGACCCAAGAGAAATATAATGAAGATCTGCAGTTAAAAAAATATATCTACCTATTCTATTTTTCAGCTGTGTCAGTCATTGCTTTGTATAATCTCTTGCTTTTTTTATATTTGCGTGAGAACATCTATCTGCTGTATATTGGCCATACCCTGGTATTTTTGCTTTGGGCCATGAATTACAGAGGCTTACTCTTGCCATATACGAATGAAAAGACCTACGACATACTTCAGTTGACCATACCTGTCTTTTTTGCTCTGCTGATCTTCTTTTCCCAGGCCATACTGGAAACAAAAAAGCACTTCCCTACATTACACAAGATACTCATGGGGTTTGTAGGCATATGCAGTATTTCATTTATCTGGATGTCCATTTCCATGAAAACAGGCTTTGAGTTTGTCAATATCGTAGCAGCCCCCTTACTTCCTTTTTTAATGTTTGTGGCAATTAAATCACTCTATTCCCACCACAACATTGCCAAGATATACCTGATCGCACTCAGTATCTATCTTACGGGTATGACACTTCTGTCACTCATGGCACTGGGTGCACTGCCCTACAATATATACTTAAGCAATGCAGCCACGATCGGTTCTTTCTTTGAGATACTCTTCTTCTCCCTCTTGCTGGCCTACCGCATAAACATTGTTCGCATACAGTCACTGCAAACGCAAAAAGAACTGGTGGAACTTCAAAAAACTGAAAGTTCACGTCTCTTTCATACGGTTGCGGAGAAAACAAAAGCGCTCAACCAGGCCAAGAACAAACTTGAAGACGAACTCAGAAAAAAAGAGGAACTTGAAAAACATCTGACCGAATTGGCATCAACGGATGCTTTGACGGGACTGCTCAACAGAAGGGCTTTTTTTGACATCTGTGACATCACCATGATAGACGCAAGTTCCCATGACAAAAAACTGACCTGTCTCACCGTTGACATTGACCATTTTAAATCTATCAATGATACCTACGGGCATGATGCGGGAGACAGGGTCATAGAACGTATCGGGGATAAGATGCTTGAAAATACCCGATCCGTAGACCATGTAGGTCGTATAGGCGGAGAAGAATTTGCCATACTGATGCCGGATATCGAAAAAGATATTGCCTTCCAGATTGCAGACAGGCTGAGAGAAAATATAGCCAAAGAGAAATTTTTCCTCGCAGGTAAATTAGTGCAGGTGACTGTCAGTATTGGGCTGAGTCACCTTAACAATGAAGACAACAACATACATACACTGCTGAAACGTTCAGATATGGCACTCTACGAAGCCAAAGAAGGCGGCCGTAACCAGGTATGCTACCTCTAACCTTCTTCGAAACGTTTGTCTCTTAGGCCTCTCTGGCTTTGGTTTGGATCTGTTCAACCACAGAGGGATCTTCCAGCGTTGAGATGTCCTGAGTGATCTCTTCGCCTTTGGCAATGGACCGTAGAATTCTTCTCATGATCTTACCTGAACGCGTTTTAGGCAAACCCGGTACCTCAATGATATGATCCGCTTTGGCAATATTGCCGATCTCAGAGGCAAGCAGTGCATTGATGTGGTTTTTAATATCCGGGTTGATATGCCCGTCTTTGAGTACGATATAGATAAATATAGACTCACCCTTAATGTCATGCGGACGACCCACAACGGCAACTTCTGCTACTGAATCATCCTTTTTCACTGCTGCTTCAATCTCTGCGGTACCCATACGGTGACCCGAGACGTTGATGACATCATCCACACGGCCGGTAATGGTTATGTAGCCGTCTTCATCGACCACAGCGCCATCTCCGGAAAAGTAGACCGGCTTTCCGTCCTTGACCGCGTCCCCAAAGTATGCCTTGACATAACGCTTGGAGTCTCCCCATATATTACGTATCATGCTTGGCCACGGTTTGGTAATGCACAGCAGACCGGTCTCCCCGATTTCTTTGGCAGATCCGTCAGGATCGATCACTTCTGCCATGATGCCCGGCAAAGCAAAGGTCGCACAGGCCGGCTTGATGGGCGTAGCGCCCGGAAGCGGCGATATCATGTGTCCGCCAGTCTCGGTCTGCCACCAGGTATCGACAATGGCACATTTGGAGTTGCCTACGGTCTCATAGTACCATTTCCATGCAGGAGGGTCTATGGGCTCACCTACGGTACCCAGCACCTTTAGTGAAGAGAGGTCATACTTTTTAGGCTCATCTTCTCCCATTTTATGCAGTACACGTATGGCAGTAGGCGCGGTGTAAAATTGTGATATCTTATGGTCTTGTACCATTTTCCATGCACGACCTGCATCAGGGTATGTAGGCACACCTTCAAACATGACCGTGGTAGCACCCGCTGCAAGCGGCCCGTAAATGATGTAGGTATGTCCGGTGATCCATCCTATGTCAGCCGTACACCAGTACACATCTTTGTCCTTGATGTCAAAGACCCATTCCATGGTCATTTGTGCCCATAGTATATAACCCGCTGTTGAGTGTTGTACCCCTTTTGGCTTTCCTGTACTTCCCGAAGTGTAGAGTAAAAATAGCGGGTCTTCACTGTCCATGACCTCATAGGGACATTCCGCATGCTGGGATGTGATGAGTTCATTATAGTTATGATCTCTGCCTTCTATCCATTCGACAGGCTCGTTATTTCTCTTTACGACCAGCACGGCTTCCACACTCTTGCCGCCCTGCTCCAACGCCTCATCAACCACTTGCTTCAGCATATAGGGCTGGCCTTTTCTATAGGCTCCGTCAGCAGTGATGACAAGTTTCGCTTCTGCATCTTCGATGCGGTCTTTCAGTGCTTCAGCAGAAAATCCGCCAAACACAATGGAGTGGATGGCACCTATGCGCGCACAGGCAAGCATGGCATAGGCAGCCTCAGGTATCATAGGCATATAAAGCACTACCCTGTCCCCTTTGGTCACCCCAAACTCATCTCGAAGCAGGTTGGCCATTCTGTTGACACGCAAAGAGAGCTGGGCATATGAAATGTGCTCCACATCACCCCTGTCACCTTCAAACAAAATCGCTGTTTTCTCTGCTTTGTCCGCCAGATGTCTGTCTATACATTGATTGGAGACATTCAGCTTGCCGTTGGTGAACCATTGGTAGAAGGGTGCGTTGGACTCATCCAGCACCGCATCGTAAGGAGCAAGCCAATCGATCTTTTCATCCGCAAAACTTTTCCAAAAACCTTCATAGTCCTCTATGGCTTTGTTCTGCAGTTTCCAGTATGCATCCATACTCGGGATGGCAGCATTTTGTGCAAAATCCGGATTGGGATAGTATATTTCTTTACTCATTGTTACTCCTTGGGGTTAGCTAAAATATTATTGTAACGTAAAAGCTTAAAGAGCCCAAGAAAAGAAGAGAAGATTTGACAAATATATACAGATCATACCTGCAGCACAACACTAGTGCCCGCTGACACCATCTGCGCCTATACCGGTTTGTGATCGTATGTTTTGTGCTTCAAAGGCTGCCTTGTCCACAGCAGCGCGTTTAGACTTGTCCGTTACGGAAAAGAACCATATACCCACGAAAGCAACGGTCACGGAAAACAAGGCGGGGTATTTGTAAGGGAAAACAGCTTCTTCATATCCGAAAATATCTACCCAGACGATTGGACCGAGTATCACCAGCACTATGGCAGTAAGCAGTCCAAGGCTGCCTCCCACTACTGCACCGCGCGTAGTGAGTTTAGACCAGAACATGGACAAAAAGAGAACAGGAAAGTTCGCCGAGGCTGCAATGGCAAAGGCAAGCCCCACCACAAAGGCGATGTTCTGTTTCTCAAAAGCAATACCCAGACCTATGGCCACAATACCAAGCACAACGGTAGATATCTTGGAGACCCTCATCTCTCTTGCTTCGTCACAGACGTCTTTTTCAAGTACATTGGCATACAGGTCATGTGAAATGGCCGAAGCGCCTGCCAGTGTCAGTCCTGAGACCACTGCCAAAATGGTTGCAAATGCCACGGCGGAGATGAAGCCCAGAAAGTAGTCTCCGCCAACCGCATGGCTAAGGTGAATGGCAGCCATATTTTTACCCCCGACTATGGGGTACCCTCCCGACAGTGCCTGTTTTGCCAGGTCGAGATATGCAGGGTTCTTCAGCACCATTACAATAGCACCAAACCCTATGATAAAGGTCAGAATGTAGAAGTACCCTATGAACCCTGTAGCAAAAAATACAGACTTTCTTGCTTCTTTGGCATCAGGTACGGTAAAAAAACGCATGAGTATATGAGGGAGTCCTGCTGTACCGAACATAAGCGCAATACCCAAAGAGATAGCAGAAACCGGATCAGACACAAGTCCGCCCGGACTCATGATCTCTATGCCTTTGTCATGGATCGCGACTGCTTTGGAAAAAAGATTTTCAAAAGAAAAATCAAAATGATACAACACGGCTATGGCCATAAATGTCGCACCTGAAAGCAGCAATACCGCTTTGATGATCTGCACCCACGTGGTAGCCAGCATCCCGCCGAAGGTCACATACAGTATCATGAGTATCCCTACAAGGATGACGGCATATTCATACGGAAGACCAAAAAGCAGTTCTATGAGTTTTCCCGAGCCCACCATCTGCGCTATGAGGTACAGTACAACCGTGGCTATGGCACCAAAAGCCGAAAGCACACGTATAGGCTCCTGCTTGAGCCTGAAAGATGCCACATCGGCAAATGTGTACTTGCCCAGATTACGCAGGCGCTCTGAGATAAGAAACAAAATGATAGGCCACCCTACCAAAAAACCTATGGAGTAGATGAGGCCGTCATATCCGGCAAGATACACAAGTCCCGAGATACCCAAAAAGGAAGCTGCAGACATGTAGTCACCTGCAATGGCAAGTCCGTTCTGAAAGCCTGTGATGCCGCCGCCTGCAGTATAGAAATCGGAGGCTGTTTTGGTACGCTTTGCCGCCCAGTAGGTGATCATGAGTGTGCCCCCTACAAAGACCAGGAACATGATGATCGCCGGCAGGTTCAAGGTGTCTGTCGCTTTTGGCGTATCTGTACTGCCTGAGGCCAAGAGCTGTGAAGCGCTGAGTGCCAAGAGGAATACATACTTAGTCATGTGTGCCTCCCAGTTGCGCTTTGATCTCATCGAGCATGACATCATAGACATTGTTGGCTCTGTAGACATACAGTCCCGTAATGCCAAAAGAAAACAATATAATGAAGATACCTATAGGAATGCCCACACTGATCACAGATCCGTCTGCGATGGGTGCGGCCAACAGTTCGGGCTTAAACGCAATGGTCATGATGAATGTGTAGTAGACCAACAGCATGAGCAACGAAAGCGTCCAGGCGAAGCGGCTTCGTTTACGCACCAGTTCTTGGTATTTTGGGTTGTTTTTTATCTCATCTGCAGTCTGTACCGTCACAGAAGATCCTTTTGAAAATATGTAAAAAAGTGGCCAAGACTGACCACGCTGAGGCTTAGATGACTTCTATCTTCTCCACCACATCGAGTCCAAATCCTGCAAGGCCTACAAACTCTGTTTCCACATTGGTGGTAAGCAGGTTGATGTTCTTGATGCCAAGGTCTTTGAGTATCTGTGCACCCACACCAAACTCTTTGGCCTGCTCATGCGAGATGACCTTGGTGTCAAGGAAGATAAGCGTACCGCCGTTGGTCTTGAGGTACTCAATGGCGTTGTTCAGCGCAGAAAAACGCTTGTCATTGAGTACCAGATCGATGTCCGTACCGATGTTGTGAAACTTCACATTTGCAGTCTCATGCGCTTTGTAGAACTGTATGACGGTATGTGTCCTGTCGAGGTGGTCTGTGTAGGTGATCTTCTCTACTTTGATCCCCCGAAGTTCGCTCTCTTCTTCTTTAACACGTTTGACCAGCTGTTCGTTGGCAAGCCTGTACTCCACAATGTCGGAGATATACACGATGCACAGGTCATGCTCCTTGGCAAAGACCTCCAGGTCGTCCGCGCGTGCCATGGTGCCGTCATCTTTGATGATCTCACAGATCACCGCCGCAGGAGCCAGCCCGGCGAGCTTACACAGGTCCACTGAGCCTTCTGTATGTCCTGTACGCACCAGCACACCCCCATCTTTGGCGATCAGCGGGAAGATATGCCCCGGACGTACAAAGTCAGAAGCCACGGTCTGCGGTGATGCCAGCTTGGAGATACAGTCATCCCTTTCAGCAGCAGAGATACCGGTTTCTGCATTGGTTGAGTCAATGGACACGGTGAAGGCTGTCTCATGGTTGGAGACATTGTTGCTGACCATCGGCAGCAGGTCAAGCCTGGTAGCGATCTCTTTGGTCACCGGCGTACAGATGAGCCCCCTGGCCTCTTTGGCCATGAAGTTGACCATCTCAGGTGTGGAGAAGGTCGCCGCATAGACAAGGTCACCCTCATTCTCTCTGTCCTCATCGTCCATCATGATGACCATGCGCCCACGCTTGGTCTCTTCTATCGCTTTTTCTACCCGCTTTATCGCTTCTGCTGACATATGTTGCTTCCTGTTGTGTATGTGGTATTGTTAATGGAGTGTATTATAGCAAAGATAGCTGTGTGTTGACGGCTCTGTCTTCAGCCCTCACAACTCCCCTCTAAAAGCCCTGTCCAAAAGAGAAGCCTT
>CAYXZY010000003.1:0-17525 GCA_964469685.1 uncultured Sulfurovum sp.
GCATTTCTGTAGGTTTGGTCACCTATGTGATAATCGATGATGTCAGAACTCGCTACATAGTCAATGGCACCATCGTAAAACACTTCGTTGATCCATTCGCTTAAAAAGTCAGGCAGGGGGTTACTCTCCCCAAAGGGCACCAGGAGAACTTTGTTGGCTACAGTGATCTTTCCGCCTGTGAAAATATAGGTAGAATTTCTTGGAGTTTTGCCATCCCAGTAGAGTCCGCCGGTGACTATGGAGATATGTTTTGCTTTCTCTTGCAGTCTATCGGTAACCTCTTGTGAACGGTTGATAAAGACCGGGAAAACAGACTCAGGAAGGATGACAAGTGATTTATTGGCATCTATGGCTTTGTCAATGCGCTCAAATATGGCTTTGAACTGCTCAGGATGCAGACGTGTATCCCATTTGTCCTTCACTGAGGTATGTGTGCTAATGAGTGCGATGTTTTCATTTGGCGTTGGCTGCATGGCAGGATTGGGCTGATAGGCCAGGAGAATCATCAAAAGATAACGTAACTGCTTCTTTAAAATAGTTAAAGATAAAGCACAAAGTACAATGAAGAATTGCCATTTTTCTATGCCGATGTAGCTCTCCACAAAAGCCAATTCGGGTTTAAGCCAGTCAAAGCCAAATGGATGCACATAGCTAAACGCTAAAAGACCCAGAGCCAGGAAAAGAACCGAGGGAATGGATGTGATGGATTGGATTTTTTCGCTGGTCCATGCGAGTATCCAAAAGAGTAAACCGTATGCCAAACCAATGATAAAAACACCTACAGGAAACCCCCAGCTGTACCCATAGTGCTGTAAACTCAAAGCAATCCACCAAAACCAAAATACCCCGGTAAAAACCCCGTACCAAAACCATGTTTTTTTGTCTGACTGCAGTAGGAGAAAAAAGGTGCTAAGTGCAAGAATTGTGTTGACCAAAGGGTAGGAAAACCCCCAGTGACTGAGGTAAATGAAGGCTGAACCCAGTGCGGCAATGAGCAAGCCTCTTATAACAGAAAAAGTGCTAAAATAATGGCTCATTTTAAACAAAAGGATTCCTCATGGAACAACAAGGTAGCGTAATTGGTTCTTTTTTGCCACTTATTATTTTATTTGCGATTTTTTATTTTTTAATTATTAGACCACAACAAAAAGCCCAAAAGGCACAAAAAGAGATGTTGGACAGCCTTCAAAAAGGTGACAAGATCATCACTACTGGTGGACTGATCGCTGTGATTGTAAAACCTGAGGAAGATTTTATCAAAATCAAATTAAATGATGACACTATCGTGAAGTTGGACAGATCATTTGTTGCTAAAAAGGTTGAGTCGGGTGAAGACGCTTAATTATAGAGTAGTATTGTTTGCGTTTGCACTCATCTTCGGGGTAGTATTTTCCATACCTTCGTTGACGCAAAGTGAACAAGGCAAGAAGATCACCCTGGGACTTGACCTGCAAGGCGGTCTTCATATGCTTCTTGGTATCAAAAGTGAAGTGGCCATAGAGTCCCGTATCAAGTCCATGGCAGCTTCCGTAAAATATATTTTTGATGATGAAGAGATCATTTTTGATGACTTACGTATGGTCGATGGTGAGAAAGTTACTTTTGAACTGTTGGATGCAGATGATGCAGCCAAAGCAACAGAGCTCATCAAAAAAGAGATCGAAGGTATCACCCTTGAACAAAATGGTTTAAAGTTCTCTATGCAGATGACACCTGAAGAGGTGGAGCGTACGAAACTCACCGCTATCAAACAGGCTGTAGATACCATACGTAACAGACTTAACGAGTTCGGACTGGCAGAACCCACTGTAGCCAAACAAGGTGAAGACAAGATCCTTGTAGAAGTGCCGGGTATCAAGACCCAGGAAGATGAACAGCGTATCCGTGAGCTTATTGCGCGTGCCGCACATTTGCAGCTGATGGCTGTGGATGAGGACAGGATAGCGCGTGTTTCTACCATGAGTGAAGCTGAAGCGAAAAGTTACGGAGATGTCATACTTAAAGATGTAAATTCTCCGGAGAAATACCTGTTGCGTGCCATTCCTGTACTCGACGGCTCTATGCTCACAGATGCAAAGGTCGGCTTTGACCAGGGGAACCAGCCTGTGATCAACTTTACACTCAATGGCCAAGGTGCGAAGATCTTTGGTGATTTTACAGGCAAGTATGTCGGTAAACGTATGGCCGTGGTTTTGGACAACAAAGTCTATTCTGCTCCGGTGATCAATGAACGTATCGGGGGAGGTCATGTGCAGATCTCAGGGCACTTTGAGCTCTCCGAGGCACATGATCTGGCTATCGCGCTACGCTCCGGGGCTCTTTTGGCACCGGTGTATGTGATGGAAAAACGTTCTGTGGGACCCAGCCTTGGTGCAGACAGTATTAAGGCCAGTTCATTGGCACTGATGTTGGGATTTGTGCTGGTGGTGATTTTTATGGTGATCTATTACGGTATGGCCGGGGTGATAGCCAATGTCGCACTGATAGGAAATCTTTTCCTTATTTTGGCCATTATGTCACTTTTTGGTGCAACACTTACCTTGCCGGGTATGGCAGGGATTGTGCTGACCGTAGGTATGGCGGTTGATGCCAACGTCATCATCAATGAGCGTATTCGTGAACTGCTTCATGCAGGTAGATCTGTGGCCAAGTCCATTGAAGATGGATACCAAAATGCATTTACTGCCATCTGGGATGCCAATGTCACGACGCTGATTGCCGCAACGGTACTGTATGCCTATGGTACAGGGCCCATTAAAGGGTTTGCCCTTACGATGAGTATCGGTATTTTAGCCTCTATGCTTACAGCGATAGTGGGAACACATGGTATCTACCAGTGGATCCTGCCAAAAATCAACAAAAACAAATTAGGTTTTTGGTTTGGTATTAAACCGGAGGGGAAAAAGTAATGGAAATCTTTAAATATAAAAAACCTCTTTCACTTATGAGTAAAAGTAAACGTTTTGGTCTGCTTTCTGCTGCTTTGCTTCTCATCTCTTTGGCACTGATCTTTACCAAAGGATTTAACTACGGGATCGACTTTGCAGGCGGTACCCTGATACAGGTCAAATATGAGGGCAAAGCACCTATTGCCAAAGTAAGAGATGCCATAGAGTCTGATGGCAGCTATGAAGGTGCTACGGTGACCTTCTTTGGCGGAGACGATGAAGTGGTCATTAAGACAAAGATGTCTTCTAAGAACCTGGGTGAAGATGTCGGTGACAAAGTGCGTGCCATTCTTAAAGACACAGGTGCTTTTGAAGTACGTAGGGTAGATATGGTCGGTGCCAAAGTGGGTTCAGAACTGCGTGAGCAGGGTATCATGGCCATGGTGCTTGCGATCATAGGTATTCTGATTTATGTCTCTTTCCGTTTCGAATGGCGCTTTGCCGTAGCTTCAGTGATGGCACTCGTGCATGATGTGACTATTGCTATGGGAATGATCGTACTCTTTCAGGTCGAGGTCAATCTTGATATCCTGGCGGCACTCTTGACCATCTTGGGGTACTCCTTGAACGATACGATCATTGTATTTGACCGTATTCGTGAAGGTATCAGGATGATCAAAGACCCTGACCTTGGGGCCATTATCGATGAGTCGGTCAGCCGTACGCTTTCACGAACAACACTGACCTCACTGACAACATTTTTTGTGGTACTGACACTGTACCTCTTTGGCGGAGAGATCATCAATGGCTTCTCCTTTACGCTTTTGGTGGGTATTGTAGTGGGTACATACTCCTCTATTTTTGTTGCTTCGCCTATACTGATGTGGTTAGGTTTTTCTGTTTCAGGGTTTAGACTCAAAGAAGCTGAGAAGCTCAAAAGAGAAAAAGAGAAAGAAAAAATGCGTGCAATGTATGAAAACGGTACACTATAAAAGCGGGCATTTGTCTCTTGGCAAGGCCAAAGCTTTAGTGCGATGAATTTTCAATAAGCTTTGCTTTTTGAAAAGAAGAAAGTGATGATAGTACGTGCAATGTATGAAAACGGTACACTATAGATTTAAGCTTTCCTTTTGGTAAGTGAGATATGATATAGATTGATTTTAAGGAGTTTTTATGAATTGGGGTAGAGTTTTTTATCTGTTTTTCACACTGATGTCACTGACAACTTCAGCAGCGTTTTTGTTTGAGCATTCTGTGGTAGCACTGTTTATCGCAGGGTCGGTCAACGTCATCTCAACACTAATGAAGATCGGGGTTCGCAATATACTTGCTGCAGAACTCTTGGCCGGCTCTTTGGTTGCAGACCTGCATCTGATACCGGCATTTTTCTCTTTGCAGTTCTATCAGAATGAATCTCTGGCAATAGGATTGGTCATAGGTGCGGTAGTTGCAAATACCTATACTATTTTTGTATCCATGATAGAAAGTGCCAAAGAAAAAGTTGAGTTTTAACATTTTGAGCAGGATGCAATGCCAAAGGAATGAAAGATGGTCAATATACCTACACTTCATGGCATAGATCCTGAGTTAAAACGCAAAGAGATCAAAACATATTTTCAGCACTGCTTTAAGCGCTATGAGTCTCTTTTTGACATCGTATGTGATGAAAGTGTGTATTATACCAAAGCAGATCCTCTGCGACATCCTATTATCTTCTATTATGGGCATACAGCCACTTTCTTTATCAATAAACTTAAACTTGCCAAGATCATCGATACCCGTATCGATCCTGTATTGGAGTCCACCTTTGCTGTGGGTGTAGATGAGATGTCCTGGGATGACCTTAACGATAAACACTATACCTGGCCTACTGTAGAGGAAACCCAGAAGTACAGAGATGAGGTCTATGCCCTTATGAATGAACTGATAGACAGGCTCCCGCTTGAACTTCCCATTACTGAAGCGTCACCCTGGTGGGTGATACTTATGGGGATAGAGCATGAGAATATTCATCTGGAAACCTCTTCTGTGCTCATTCGGCAACTCCCTTTTGCTGCGGTCAAAGCCAATGAGGCATGGAAAGAGTACGAAGAAGATGTCCCCGCGCCCGTCAATACATTCGTAGAGGTAAATGCCGGCAGGGTAAGACTGGGAAAAGGCAAAGATGCTGTACTCTTTGGCTGGGACAACGAGTATGGGGATCACCAGGCTGACATTCCCGCATTTAAAGCAGCCAAATACCTGACCTCCAATGCAGAGTTTTTGGAGTTTGTTGAAGACGGTGCTTACAGCAATGATGCATTATGGTGCGATGAAGGCAGGGCATGGAGAGACTATACACAGGCAGAGCATCCGCTTTTTTGGTCCAAGGAAGAAGGGCAGTACAGCTTGCGTACCCTTAGCAGGAAGATACCTTTGCCTCTCTCGTGGCCTGTTGAGGTAAATCATCTGGAAGCGGCAGCTTTTTGTAAGTGGAAAAGTATCAAAGAAAACCAGAACATCACCCTGCCAACCGAAGATGAGTATATACGTCTTCGTGATGTCAGTCAGGTGCCATCCTATGTCGAATGGGCCAAAAAGGGTGAGTCTGTGGCGAACATTAACCTCGAAGGTTTTGCTTCGTCTGTGCCGGTGAACAGGCATCAACAGGGTGACTTTTATGATGTGATAGGCAATGTCTGGCAGTGGTCGCGTACACCCATGTACCCCTTTGAGGGGTTTAAAGTACACCCTGTGTATGATGACTTTACCGTACCGACATTTGACGGAAAACATAATCTCATTAACGGGGCATCATGGATAAGCTGTGGCAACCTGGCCACACAAAAAAGCCGCTACGGGTTTAGGCGGCACTTTTATCAGCATGCCGGATTCAGGTATATTCAGAGTGATTATGAGGAGAATGTAGTGACAGACTATTATACCACTGACAGTATCATTTCGCAGTACTGCCATTTTGGTTGGGGAGACAACAGGCTGGGGGTGGAGAACTACCCTGCCAAATGTGCAAGCATTGCTTTGGAAGTCATGAAAGACAAGCCTAGAAAAAAAGCGTTTGATATCGGATGTGCTATAGGCCGGAGCAGTTTTGAACTTGCCCGCGGTTTTGACGAAGTCATTGGTGTGGACTTTTCTGCCCGTTTCATACAGGAAGCAGAAGTGCTAAAGCAAAATGGCGTGTTGCGTTACAGTATGCCCACAGAAGGAGAATTGGAAAGTTTCCATGAAATCAATCTCAAGGATTTCAACCTGGAAGATGCAAGAGAGAAAGTCTCCTTCTGGCAGGCAGATGCCTGTAACCTTAAACCTCTGTATAAAGACTTTGACCTGATCTTTGCCGGCAACCTCATAGACCGCCTGTATGATCCTAAAAAGTTTTTAGATGCGTTGGCAGAAAGACTGAATGCAAAAGGGATGCTGATCTTGACCTCACCGTATACCTGGCAAGAAGAGTCAACCCCCAAAGACAAGTGGATCGGCGGGTACAAACGAGATGGTGAAAATGTAACTACGCTGCAAGGTTTGGAGGAGATACTGGGAGAGGACTTTGTCTTGCTTGAGACCAGAGATGTCCCTTTTGTCATTCAGGAGACAGCACGTAAACATCAGCATACCATTGCCCAAATGAGTATTTGGGAGAAAAAGTAAGTATGTTTGAAAGTGTCGACCGTCACGGTACCTATGCCACAAAATATGATGGCGCCAAAAAGAAGTTCGGCAGAGATGATCTGCTGCCTATGTGGGTAGCAGATATGGATTTGGCTGCGCCTCAATGTGTACAGGAAGCCATGCAAAAAAGAGCCCTTCATCCTGTCTACGGCTATACCAATTACCCCAAACGCTACTATGATGCCATACAGCACTGGATGCAATCACGTTTTTCGTGGGAGATAGAAGAGGAATGGATCGTGCCCTGTTATGGCGTGGTGCCATCTTTGACTTTTGCCATTTCAGCTTTCAGTCAAGAAGGTGACGGAGTGATCATTCAAACACCGATCTACCCACCGTTTCGCAGTTCTGTCAAACATCAACACAGAGAAGTCCTCGACAATACACTTGTCTATGAAAATGGACATTACCACATTGATTTTGCAGACTTTGAAGCCAAAGCCAAAAAAGCCAAACTTTTTTTACTCTGTTCACCGCATAACCCTACAGGACGAGCCTGGAGCAAAGAAGAGCTGGAACAAATGATAGAGATTTGTGTGCAACATGATGTGTTGGTCATTTCAGATGAGATACATGCAGATATGGTGTATGGGCAGAGGTACCACAGTATGGGAAGCTTTTCAAAGATATCAGAGCAATGTGTCATATTGAATGCCCCGTCTAAAACATTCAATGTGGCAGGATTAAATACCTCTTATGCTATCATCCCCAACCCTATACTGCGTCAGTCATACATCACTGAACAGAACCGCTCGGGTATCACCAACGGGAACCCATTTGGTATTGAGGCGCTTATTGCTGCCTATGGGAGGGGTGATGTTTGGCTAGAGGCATTAAAAAAGCATTTGCTCAACAATATTGCATTTGTGACTGATACCTTGCGTGAAGCGCAGATACCCATACTGCCGGTAAAAACAGAGGCCACCTTTTTAATGTGGCTTGACTGCAGACATTTGCAAATGTCGCAGGAAGCATTGGTGGATTTTTTTGTCAATAAAGCCAAACTCGGTCTGAACAACGGCTTGGATTTTGGTACGGCAGGGGAAGGGTTTATGCGTTTGAATGTGGGAACATCTCTGGAGGTGTTAAAAGAAGCCATGCAAAGGCTTATCACCGCTTACAGGAGTAGAAGTTGAGACGGATATTGATCGTAACCCTGATGTTAACGTATGGTATGTATGCACTGCCTTTGGCCATCGAAGGGTTTATCAAAACATCGACCATTCCCAAAAAAGATGTCAGTATTTACATTAAAGAAGCAGGATCAAACGGCAATGTGCTTGTCTCACATAATGCAGACACTACCCGCACACCTGCCTCGGTCATAAAAGTGCTTACGACCTATGCAGCAGTACTGCAGTTAGGCTTTGACTACCGATTCCCTACCAGGTTTTATACCACAGGGAAAGTACGCAGAGGTGTGCTTCATGGAGATCTGATCATTAAAGGATTTGGAGATCCTACGCTGAATGAAAAAGATTTGAAAAAAATCGTAGCCAAGCTGAAAACAAAAGGCATACAAAAGGTCACGGGGCACCTCATTATTGACCGTACCTACTACAGGGTGGGTACAAAAAACAGTTCCGGATTCGATCAATACACACATAGTCCGTACAATGCCATGCCTGACGCAATGATGTTCAACGAGCGCGTCAGTACCATTTGTGTCACACCCAATAAAAATGATGTTTCTAAAAAAAGTGCAGACCAGAGTTACAAGATCACCAACAAATTGCAGCGCGTCAATAAACCCTGCAGAGGCAAGTACTCCTGGCCTGGCGTCAAAATAGACCAATCGGCGGTGATGCCCAATGTCTTGCTTCAGGGAAAGATCTCCAAGCATTGTGGCCCGCGCAATATTTGTAAAGTGGTGACCAAGCCTTACCTAACCTTTTACTATGCACTCAAAGATGCACTCAACAAAAACGGTATTACGGTAGTTGGGAACATGCGTTTGCGCCAGGTACCGCAGAATGCCAAATTGATCTACACGCATTATTCGCGACCACTAGAAGAGATCATTGCCAAGACTGCAAAAAAAAGCAACAACCTGTATGCACGACACCTTTTGCTGACTTTGGGGGCAAAAGTCTATGGTGAACCCGCGACCATAGAAAAAGGCAGGCGCGCGGTAGAAAATATCTTAAAAAACAATGGGGCATTGAGTGGTGGGACATTGGAAATAGACAATGGTTCGGGTCTTTCACGTACGGCTAAACTGTCTGCCAAAATACTTGCTGATATGTTTGACCATGCCTATGAACGTTATGGGCAAAGGTGGATGAATACACTTTCCATTGCAGGTGTGGACGGAACGATCAAAAGGCGTTTTCGGGGTACTGTGGTAAAAAACAGAGCATGGATGAAAACCGGGACGGTCAAGCGTGTCAAAAATATAGGCGGGTATGTCAAAAGCAGGTCCGGAAAGCTCTATACGGTTGTGATCCTGACGCACTCCAACAGAGGCGCGTGGAGGGCTTCTTTGCTGCAAAATGAGATCATACGATGGCTGGTAAACTACAAAGGAAGAACCCCGAAGAAGCAAAACATCATTCAGGTGCATGAGGACAATGCAGTGATGCCGCAATCCCACGAACCGACGCACTACTATGTACAGGCAGGGGTATTTGAGTCCGTGCCGGACAAAGACTACCTGCTGCAGCTGGAGCGTTTGGGTTTTCGTTACAAGGTTCGACATTCTGACAGGTACAAGGTACTTGTGGGTGCTTACGCGGAAGAAACAGATGCCAGAAGAGCACTGAGAAAAGTGCGTAAAAATGTGAATAAAGATGCCTTTATCGTAAAGTTGTAGTTTACCCCAACTACGCTATAATCTTTGTCAAATATATATCCAGGTACCTTATGAACTTTGAAACCTATCCCTTTGAGAAACTGAATACTTTACTGGGGAACATCACAGCCAACAGCGACTATGAGCCGCTTTCTTTAACCATCGGTGAGCCTCAGTTTGAGACACCTCAGTTCATACTTGACGCGCTTGAAATGCACGCGACACTTTTAAACAAGTATCCTAAAACAGCCGGGGAAGAGGTATTGCGTCAGGCAATGCTTCATTACAATGAAAAACGTTTTGACCTGAGGCTTGACAATACACAGATCATTCCTACCTTTGGTACGCGTGAAGTATTGTTCAACTTTCCACAGTTCCTGCTTCATGATATTGAAGACCCTGTTATGGTATTTCCCAATCCCTTTTATCAGATCTATGAAGGGGCGGCCAAAGCATCGAGGGCTGAGGTCATCTACCTGGATCTCAATGAAACAAATCATTTTCAGCCTGAAGCAGATGAAGTGGCATTGGCAAAAGCAGATTTTGTCATCCTCAATTCACCGAACAATCCGACGAGTTCCGTCATGCACATGGATGCCTTGAAACAATGGGTCAAGCTGGCACTGAAACATGACTTTGTATTGCTCAACGATGAGTGTTATGTTGACTTGTATCTGGATGCCCCGCTGCCGTCACTGCTGAACGCAAGCATAGAAGCAGGCAATCGGGATTTTCAAAACATCCTGGTCATCAACTCTGTGTCCAAACGTTCTTCTGCACCGGGCTTGCGCTCAGGATTCATTGCAGGTGATGCAAAGATACTCAAAGACTATATGGTCTACCGAACGTATGTTGGCTGTGCTTCACCTCTGCCTTTGCAGCATGCCGCAGCCGCAGCCTGGGAAGACCAGGACCATGTGGCTGTTTTTAGAGAAAAGTACAAAAAGAATTTTGCGGTCGCCAAAGAGATATTGGGCATAGATGCACCCGAAGCCACTTTTTATATCTGGCTGAAAGTAGAAGATGAGATAGCCTTTACGAAGAGACTCTATAAAGAGTATAATCTCAAAGTCATTCCCGGTTCATATTTGGGACGTCAGGGTGAAGGCAAAGGGTATGTGAGACTTGCACTTGTCTATGAAGCAGATATTACAAAAGAAGCGTTAGAACGTATATCTGCGTTGAGAGAAGAATTATTGTAGGGTGGATTTATCACCGTCAAAATAAAATATTATGGCATGAAAGAGGTGGGTAAACCCACCCTGCGTGTGATAGAATGATACAAAGGATAAAAATGCAAACCCCTGAGATACATGTGGAAGAACTGAAAAAAGACCCTGAGTTCCTAGAGAATATCAAACGCCTTGAAAAAGAGTGTAAGGAAGAGCAGAGCATAGCCAAAGGCTACCAGCTTTTGGATGCACAGCTTATCATCGAGGCGCCTGAAGATGAGATCAATGAGATCTTTACGTTTATTGTCAACAATGCATTTGACAGACTGGCACAAAAACTGACTGATTCGAAGCACTTTGATCTGAATGATGCAGAAGACCTGGCCACAGCAAGGGCGATCTATGAACATGGTATCCAGCGGTACAGTGAAAATGACAAAAAAGGTGCCAAAGAGATCTTTTTGGTGCTTTACTACACCATAGACCATGATGAGCTCAAAGATGCCATGATGGTGCATGCTGCCGCAGTGATGGCAGGACATTCTTTTGAAGACTTTATAGAAAATCTTGTAGACGTTGAGGGTGTTGACCCCAATGATCCTTTGGCTTTCTTTATCCAGACCTTTACGCAACCTACAGATATTTTGCTGACGATGTTTGCAAAGCAGGTTAAAGAAGGAAAAGAGGAACTTCGTGTATTGGATGATAGTAAGGAGAAGTAAAATGTTGAAAACATCTGAACCGACAGGTGAAGCTTTAGTCAGAGGAAGTAAAGCTGCGCTTTGCTCATTTTTAAGGAGACAGGTATGAAGATACATTTTATAGGCATTGGCGGCATAGGACTCTCTGCATTGGCAAAATTCTTGGTCAATGACGGACACAAGATCTCCGGCTCGGACATCAAGCAGACCGAGATCACCAACGACCTGGCAACAAACTTTGGTGCCAAGATCACTATCCCGCATCATGCTGATGCTGTCGAAGGGGTAGACAGGATCATCTACTCTGCGGCGGTTCGCCCTACCAATCCTGAATATCAAAAAGCCAAGGCATTAGGCATTGAGCTACTTTCACGAAAAGAATCTCTCAAGTCCATACTCGGGGACAAAGAGGTCTATGCAGTGGGGGGCGCCCATGGCAAGAGTACCACTTCAGCGATGCTTTCTTCTGTCATACCCAAATCCAATGCACTCATAGGGGCTATCTCCAAAGAATTCGGCTCAAATGTACGCCATTACCCCAACAACAAAGTGGTTTTTGAGGCGGACGAGAGTGATGAAAGTTTTTTGAATTCCAATCCGTATCTTGCAATTGTCACGAATGTGGAACCTGAACATATGGAGTATTATGGGTATGATGAAGAGCGTTTCTATACTGCGTATAAAAACTTTTTGTCTCTTGCGAAAATACGTGTGATCAATGCAGAAGATGAATTCTTAGCTTCATTGGATCTGCAGAGTGTGAAACTTTATCCTTCCAAAGATATACGTAATGTTGAGTTTGTACTGGTCGATGGTGAGCCGCATACAAGGTTTGACCTTTTAGAGTTGGGCAGTTTTGAGGTGTTTGGCTTTGGCAATCACATTGCTCTGGATGCTGCATTGGCGATCTTGGCTGCGTTGGAGCTGGGTGAGGATATAGAAGAGATACGTACAAATCTTTTAAACTATAAAGGGATCAAAAAGCGTTTTGACATTGTGCAGAACAAAGATGAATGTGTGGTCATAGATGACTACGGACACCATCCAACGGAGATAAAAGTAACTATGGAGTCTTTGCAAAGCTATAAAACACTTCGTGCATTTCACCAGCTTAACGTCATTTGGCAACCTCACAAATATTCAAGAACCATGGACAATCTGCAAGGCTTCGTAGAATGTTTTGAGGGGGTGGATGAACTGGTTATCCTGCCTATCTGGGCAGCGGGTGAACTGGAAGTGGATATTGACCTTAAAGGCGCTTTCTCACGCTATAAGCTTCTTATGGCGGATTCGGTGACCAAAGAAGACGGTGTGGTAAAAGTAGTGAAAGACGGGCATGTGATACGCGAGTACAGCGAAGGTTTGGTCACTGCATTCGGTGCAGGAGACATTACCTATCAGATTCGCGGTGAGGCTTAGCGCATAAGCCCTACATCTTTCAGCCGCGCATAGATCATCTTGGACATCTGCTCATACCCTGAAGCATTGGGGTGTACCTGATCGATCTTGAGAGAGGGCTGATTGAGTATGTCCGCAAGGATATTGGGGGCGAGTATGACATGCTCCTCTTTTGCGATCTCTTCGTAGATCTCCATGTCAGAAAGACCAAAGAGCGTGAAATTCGGTACCGAGACAAGTAAAACCCTGATCTCTTTTTCCTTTGCCATGTGTATCATCTCTTTTAGGTTCTTTTTGAGTGCTGCGATGGACTTGCCTTGCAAGATATCGTTGGCTCCCAGACAGAGTATCATCAGTTTGACAGAAGGGTCTTTTAGAAGCTTGGGAAGGCGAGCCAGCCCCTCCGATGAGGTTTCACCATTGATCCCGGCATTGATGACAGGGTGGCCACTCATCTTGGAGAGCCAGTAAGGGTAACTGTGCTTGGGTGCGACCATAAACCCATAGGTAAGACTATCGCCTATGGCAAGGACGGTATCGGTGCTCTTGAGTGGTGTCATTTTGGGTTCCTGTACAAGTCTTATACCAAAGAGTATAAGCAAAACTACAATAAAAACAGATAAAAGCTTCATGGGAAGACCTTCTAAAATTTGCTATATTTTACCTAAGGGTACTTTCAGTGAACCTGGCAATACAGCCAATGGCTCCTAAGGGCATCGTGCTATCGCATTTAGGTCTCAAACCACTCACAATCCCAAACGTGATATAATTCTCCCAATACTCTATAAGGAAAATGATAAAACGTGTCTTCAAAGCAAACCTATGAAAAGTCCATTATTCAAAAACTTGACCTTGACGGATATATCAAGCAGTTTCAAACCTTTTTAGCCAGAGAAAAGCCTGTGGCGATGCAAGGGGATATCAATCAGCACTTCCGATACATTCAGGCACTTTCCAAGATACAGTTTCCTCAGCCCGCACCTGTTCCAAATCTTGATACACCACTTGCACGTGTCAGAAAGCAGGCAGTACTCAGCCTGGATGAGATATATGCTTTTGTGACCATGTTCTCGTATTTCAATACCTTAAGCACGGTAGGCTTTACCGAGCCCCTGATCTCATGGATACAAGGTATAGAGATCCCTGAAGAGATCGTAGAGATCATAGGGTATTTTACGGAAGAAGGAGATATTAACGCGCAAAGAGACCCCGAGTTGCACAAGTTGGAGCGTGCGATCAAACAAAACAAGATTGACATTAAAGATACACTGTATAAGCTGGCACATTCATCCAAGCTAAGGGATTACCTTGTAGACACGCAGGTGCACTATAATGGCGGGGAAGAGACACTTCTGGTACGCGGAGGGTTTAACAATGTCATCAAGGCAACAGTCGTTGCGCGCAGTTCGGGCGGATTTTTTTATATCTTGCCGCAAAGCATTTCCCATCTGAAAGAGAAAGAATCTGCCCTTTTGTCTTCCAAAGAGGAGATCATTTACCGTTATTGTAAAGAGATATCAGCGGTTTTTTTTAAATGGGAACGCTTTTTGGGCTTCATTAACAAAGAGTATGACCGTTTTGACCACTATCAGGCGCGCGTGCAATTTGCCAGAGCAAAAGAATATGAATTTGTGCTGCCCGCTAAGTCCAAACGTATCAAGCTTGAAGATTTTTCACATCCTGCCATAGAAAAACCGGTACCTGTGACCATGGATTTTAACAAAGGCATCATGCTGGTTACCGGTGTGAATGCCGGAGGTAAGACGATGTTGCTCAAGTCTATACTCAGCGCAGTGTATATGTCCAAGTATCTTTTGCCGTTCAAATGTGATGCCAGCCGTACCCAAGTGGGGCATTATAAACATATAGAAGCCGTGATCGACGACCCGCAGTCTGTCAAAAATGACATTTCTACCTTTGCCGGCCGTATGCAGGAGTTTGCAAAACTTTTTCACAAAGAAGATGCCATCGTGGGTGTCGATGAGATAGAACTGGGGACGGACTCCGATGAGGCAGCAAGTCTTTTTAGGGTCATGTTGGATGAACTCAGAAAAAAAGGCATACACTTCGTGGTCACGACACACCATAAGCGTCTGGCTTCCCTGATGGCAAATGATGACGATGTAGAGTTGGTTGCTGCACTGTATGATGAGCAAAGACGGCTGCCTACTTACACTTTTTTGCAAGGAAGCATCGGGAAAAGTTATGCATTTGAGACCGCAGAACGCTATGGTGTGCCTGTTGGCATTGTGAACGAAGCCAGGAAGGTCTATGGGGAAGACAAAGACAACCTGAATGAACTCATAGAAAAGTCCACGTCGCTTGAACGTCAAATGCGTTCGAAACTCTCCAAGATTGATGAAGAGCTCAAAGCCATAGAAAAGAAGAAGCAGGCTCTCGAAGACCAAGAGCATACGCTGCAGGAAAGCCATAGAAAAGCCATTGCAACCCTGGAAAACCGTTACAATGCAGCTACCAAAAAGGCACGCGAAGCCCTCAAGGCAAAAGAGTCCACTGAGGGAAGAAGACTCTTAAATGTTGCACATCAGCGTAAAGATTTCAAACAAAAAGAGTTGAAGAAGGTGGAAGAAGAGCCTTTAAAAGAAGGCGATAAAGTTAAGTATCGTTCCCACAAAGGAGAACTTGTGAGCATACGGGGCAAAGATGCGACCATCATCGTAGACGGGCTCAAGATGCGTGTTCCCCTGACACAGCTCAAACGCAGAGGTGATACCTCAAAAGCCAAGTTGCAGCCCAAACCCAGAGTGCCCAAAGCAGATGTTTCGGTGGAAAAGTCGGGTGCTTCGGTCTCTGTCAAGCTGCTGGGTATGTATGCAGATGAAGCTTTGGATACTGTCGATAAGTTCCTCTCGGATGCACTGGTCAACAACCTCAGTGAAGTACAGATCATTCATGGCACAGGCGGAGGGGTCTTGTCCAAACTTGTATGGGAGTATCTCAAAAAGCATCCCAAGATCGAAAAATTTTATAAGTTACCGGGTAACTTAGGCATTACAGTCGTAGAGTTGTAGCTTAGTTTTAACTCTTAAAGGTATAATATACCTCAATAATTTGACCTAGGAGAGTACTGTGAATATTGCAGATGCAAAAGAGGAAATTAAAAAAGAATTCAGCAGTGATGAAAAAGTATTGGAAAGTGCTTTTAAACTGGAAACATTGTATAAAAAATATAAAGTGCTGCTCTGGACTGTAGTCATCGTTCTTTTACTTGCCTTTGCGGGCAAAACTACCATGGATGCCATCAAAACGGCTTCACTGGCTGAAGCAAACAAAGCATTTTTAACTCTACAGGCAAATCCGGATGACGCAGCAGCCCTTGCAACGTTAAAAGAGAAAAATCCGGCACTGTATGACCTGTATACGTTTTCTCAAGCAACAAAAAACAAGGACAGCAAAAGCCTGGCTGAACTTTCGGGAAGTTCCGATCCGATTATCTCGGATATGAGTGCCTATACCGCAGCAGTGCTTGACAACAAAAGTATTGACTCTCAGTTGTACAGAGAGATGGCATTGCTTGAGCAGGCGTACTTGGCCATAAAGGCCGGTGACACCAAAAATGCAAAATTGAAACTGGAATTGATCGATGAACGTTCACCGCTTTACACGCTTGCTTCGTTGTTGAAACATTCAGTCCTAAAGGTAAAATAATGGCACATAGCAGGGTACTTTCATATCTCACACTGGCAGCCTTGGCTGTACTCCTTTCGGGGTGTAGCGGTAAACAATATTTTGTACCGGAGAAGACCTATAGCGTCAGTGCCAGTTCTTATAGTGGCAGCATTGTAGATCTGAGTAGAAACGGGGCAACACTCAAAAACGGTCAATATATCGGTAAATCAGGTATAAGCAATTTAAATCTTGGGGAAGGATACAGATTCCTCAGTGAGAATGACAAGTATGTCCTTGCTTCCAACCCCGAAGGTATTCTCAATATCATCGATAAAACAACGCAGGAATCTGTACGTGCAGTCTCTTTGCATGTTCCGGTGGTCTCAGCTTCTATCAATAACGGTATTGTTGCTTATATCTTAAATAACAATACATTTGGTCTTTACGAGGTGGACAGCAACAGGAAAATAGTAGAGAGCCGTTCTGAAAGAACGTATGCCATAGACACAAGAGCGGCCAGTCCTATGTTCATAGAAAACCTGGCTATCATGCCTATGCTTGACGGGAAACTGATCATTGTAGATACGTACAACAGTGACAACTCCAAAGTGGTCTACATCAGTAGCAATAAAGCCTTTAACAATGTCATATACCTTTCAAGAATGCACAATACCATGGTAGCTGCGACTCCTAAGAAGATCATCACTTTGGGGGATCATGGTAAGCAAGAGTATAGAGCAAATATCTCGGAAGTGGCCATAAATAATGGCAATATCTATGTATTTACCAAAGAGGGTGAAGTCATAAAGCTTAACACGGCATTAGAGCCGATAGCCAAAAAGAAATTTAAGTTTGCACACTTCTCTGCTGCAACTTCATTTGACGGAAAGGTGTATGGACTGGACCAGAAAGGCTCACTTATAGTGCTCTCTTCTGATTTGAGTAAGTCGAAGATCTATGATGTTGGTGAGGTGGATGAACCGGCATTTATTACAGGAACCAAACTCTACAAAGATGGCAAGATCATTGAACTTTCCAAACTAGGCTATGAATAAGAGGAACATTTAAAAGGACGCATATGAAGCAAAGCTCCATATTGTCTTTTGGAAATAACTTGTCATTAAGACAAATCACTTTCCAAAAGATTGTTAACACTTGGTTGCCTTCAGCAGGCGGCTCAAGTGACTAGTCACTTTCAAAATTACAATGAGTAATTTATTGACTGCATTTGAAGAGTATCTGAGTGTAAGCAAAGCACTAGATACCCTTACGGTAA
>CAYXZY010000003.1:17625-19332 GCA_964469685.1 uncultured Sulfurovum sp.
ACTGCATTTGAAGAGTATCTGAGTGTAAGCAAAGCACTAGATACCCTTACGGTAAGTTCCTATCTTTCTGACCTGAAACAGCTTGAAACATATTCGGGTAAAGAACTTACAAAACTTGACACCACTGATGTGCTCTCCTTTTTGTCTACCTTTGAAAACAAACGAACCTTGAACCGAAAACTCTCTTCTATTAATGTATTTTTTCATTTTTGTCATAGACAGAATTTCACCCATGAAAAGATAAAAATACCCATGGCCAAAGTGCCCAAGAACTTGCCAAAATATGTCAGCAATGAAGAGATACTCGATGGCATCAACCTTATAGACAGAAGTACCGTAACGGGATTGCGGGACTATGCGTTGATATTATTTCTGTATGCAAGCGGGTGTCGCATCTCTGAGGCACTTTCCGTACAGCGTACGGACATTGTTGACGGTTGGCTGAAGATACGTTTTGCCAAAGGGGAGAAGGAGCGTGTGGTACCTCTGGCACCCGTGGCTACGCAGGCCATGGAGGTTTACCTGAAAGAACAAATGCTGGCAAGTCCATACATCTGGCTAAACTACAGAGGTGAGCCCCTCAGTCGTATTTCTGCATACAAGATAGTGAAAAAATACCTAGGTGTTTCACCCCATGTGCTTCGGCACTCTTTTGCCTCCTCACTCATCATAGGCGGGGCTGATCTACGTGTGGTACAGGAGCTGCTTGGTCATGCATCACTGGAGACAACACAGATCTATACGCATATACAAAAACAGAACTTGGCAGACACGATGGCATCCTACCATCCGCTCAGATAAGAATTTGGGTATCATTAGATATGAAAAATATAGTCGAATATCTACAGCAACAAAATATCATTTTTAAATCTTTCACACCCGTCAGCCCAAAAGAACTGGGGTCGCGTAAAAAAGTCGATATTTATTTAGGTGTGGACCTGAAAGGGTTTTATGCGGATGTGATGTACCTGGAGAAAAAAAGCAGGGTATTGCGTAAAGAAGTGGAAACACTTTTGGATTTGCATACCAAGCTGGAACAGTATATTGACAGCAGTATTAAGAAGAAATATATGATTATTGAAGCACCTTTGTGTTCAAAAGCAAAGGCGCTGCTAGAAGAGCATGGCTGGAAAGTCTGGCACAATGCCTAGCATGGAACAACCCTTCATGATGGCAAAACATGTTTTAGCCGATAACTGCACGCAAGACAGAAGGTGAGGAGAAAAGATGGTATTGGCGGATATTGGTAATACATACTTTCATATCTATGATGGTCAACATATAGAGCATCTCCTGTATGATGAGGCAATCGAAAAATATCAGAACAGTGAGGTCATGTATATCTCCGTAAAGCATCAGCTGTCAGACACCATAGCCACAATAGAAAAATGGAAAAACATCTCTTCGTTCATGAAAATTGAGGGAGAGTACGAAACCATGGGCATAGACAGAAAAGCTTTATGTTTAAGTCATAAAGCAGGTATTTTTGTAGATGCCGGTTCAGCGATCACAGTGGATGTTGTCGAAGATGGGAAGTATATGGGAGGATTTATCCTGCCGGGTTTACAGGCATATTTAGAGAGCTACAGGCGTATATCTCCGGCACTGGATACAGCGTTGATAAAAGGGCTTTCTCTTGAGCGATTGCCTACCACAACAAAAGAGCAGATAAGCTATGGTATAATCGCGTCTATAAAAGCACTCATA
>CAYXZY010000004.1:0-18812 GCA_964469685.1 uncultured Sulfurovum sp.
AGCTTCTGCAAAGGATAGCATGTATTTTCCCCGCAAAGAGTGAAGGTATTGTCATGCTATGGACACTGAAAGGAGATGGTATTAAAAGTGTTTTCTTCTCACTTTGAAAATCCATAGGAGGATGGGTATCGACTTCCAGTTTGATCTTAACGAGCCTGCCCTGCCCGAATTTCTGGATGATGTCTTCGGGAGCTTCAATGTTAAGCAGGTGTTGTTCTGTATTGCCTTTAAGAAAAGCAGACTTTATCGCTCCTGTACTGTTTTTGAGCTGTATCTGTACATCAAATCCGAATGATTGCAACGTCTCCACTACAACCTCCTCATACTTTCCAATGTCAAAGTCAGGATCACTCTTTATCAAAGAAAAGTCAAGGTCTTCAGAAAACCTGTCCAGACCATAGAGTATACGAAGAGCCGTACCACCGTAAAAAAGCGCGTGATCAAAGAACCCACCGCGGTAGAGACCAAGAAGGACGATCTCCTGAAGTATCTCTCTTAATGCTTCATAGGTTTTGTCAGCCGTTGAGAGATCATACTTCTCAAGCATCTTGGCGATGGCAGGGTGTATCAGTTTAGGCACTTTGTTTCCTTTTTGTGATAAGTTTGGAAAGGTTCGTCAGGTTGGATGAGCGATATGCCTGTGCGATCTGCGAAATAAGTACTGCATCCAGTAAAAGCAGCTCTTCCCACTCGATACGCAGATCATACTCTAAATACTCGGAGAGTTTCTCCTGTGAAAGTTTTCCTATCCCTCTGTCTGCACGTATCTTGTCACATAGAGCTTTTTCAGGTGTAGCGATCAGTTTTCCTCCGTTTTTATTGTCATAAAGCCAGTCTATACCCATTGCATAGGCTTGCAATGGTACAGGCTTGTAGGTAAAACGACCCATAGGTGTATCAAAACTTTTTTTGCTATGCAGCGTAGCAGAGGTGACTTCATAAACTCTTTCAGGTATCAGTCCATAGTAAGAGAGCGCATACTCATACGAAACATAAGAAGGAACATAGAGCATATTTGCCGCGCTGATCAGGTCAACGGGTTCTTTTTGGTACTCTTGTCCAAAAGTATATATCCCCTTTTTCAAGCGTACAAGTTCTCCCTTTTTGACCATATAGGAGATCTTGGCATTGACATTGCTCACCCAGCCGGACAATACCGTTTCAAGCCTCTCATGGGTAAATACTGATGTAGTGATCTCTTTTCTTAGTTGCATGATATTCATACCAGTATTATAGCATATATATATCTAAAACTATATAGATAATACAAATAATTTGTTTTATCTATAAACAAACAGTCATATTCAATTATTTATTTGTCAATCTATCACTGTTTTACTATCCTAAAAAAGGATAGAAAATGAAACACTTCCCAAATACAAAAAGTTGAAATGGCTCATTGGTTTAGCAACACACTGTGTGCTTTCAAATACTATATCAAAGTGGAACAAAAAGCTGTTGAATCAGACATTAAAGCAAGACTTATTGTTGATCCATATGGTATGCTGAGACTTAATGAGTATATGTCAGGGCAGACGAATGGTGGGGTGTTTTATCCAAATATAGGCACTAGGTTGTCTATGCACAGGCTGTCTCTATTATCCTATTAAAATATTCGTACCCACGATCAATGAAATGATACCTGCCAAGGTAAATGCCCTTCTTACATTGGTCAGGTCACCCAAAAAGTTCTCATTGATATAGAGCATGACCATCCCGAAGATACCAAAAATCAGCATCACACCCAGTGTAAATGCGGCTACCATGGTAAAGTCTACAGCCCCGCCCTGTACTGCTCCGAGTGTCACAAGCATACCTCTTACACCTCCGGCACCCATCAGCAGACCAAGCGTGAGTGAAGAGGTTTTGGCCACCGTGTCATCACCATCGTGCTCATGTGATCTACCAAACCAAATATGGATATGCTCTTTGCCTTCATGCATGTGACGGCGCAGCTGTATGCGATCGGTAGCGACCATAAAAAGCAGGTACAGCCCCATCGCTATGATCACCGTAGCAGAGATAACATCGCCATACCCAAGCAGTTCTTCAGAGATGGGCATTGATTCAAGTAGTTTGGCAAAAATAAAAAGGCTCAGACCGTGCCCCAGAGCAAAGAGTGTCGTGATCATCAGCGTTTTGCGTTTGTTCTTACCTATAGAAAAATCTGCGATAGCAGTGAGATGATCTGGCCCAAAGGCATGCAATATGCCGTACCAAAATATAAGCAGCAATGACAACTCCATGAGAACTCCTAAATTTGAATAACTATCCACTATAATAGTATCAAATAATTAAGTATTCATTAAATATTGGCTTTCTCTACTCTTTTAAACTCCAAATTGGTTATTTTTTGATGAATTGTATCTATTGTGAACATTTCTGTTATCTTTGTCTTACAGACAAATAATCAAGCTATGGCAAAAGAAAAGTACAAAATGTGGCAAAAAAAAGATCCGTGTGAGATAAAGAGACTACGTCTTTCCGTTAGAGGCGATAGACGGAAGCCAAAGTAGAAATGGGTTAACAATGGCTACCCATTCGCACTGTACAAAGCACCAAGAAAGACTTCTGCAAGACACGGAGTTACCCAACTAGTTTAACTGCCATTTTACCAAGCTTTGGGTAAACTTCCAGCATGATAGATTTGGATAATCAAACAACACTTCCCGTCGATATTGATGCCCTGGAGAAGATAGCCTCACAGTTGACTACCGACGGGGTAGAACTTATCATTACAGATGATGCTACCATGCGTACACTCAACCTTGAACACAGAGGCAAAGACAGCACAACAGATGTACTTTCTTTCCCCATTGAGGCACCTTTCACACAAGAGTCTGTCTTTGGTATTCCTTTAGGGTCCATCGTGATCTCTGCAGACCTTGTACAACAAAAAGCAAAAGAACTCGGTCACAGTGAACACGAAGAACTTTCTTTGCTGTTCATTCATGGTATGCTTCATCTTCTTGGGTTTGACCATGAAACGGACAGTGGTGAAATGCGTAAAAGAGAAGAAGAGATCATTCAAGCCTTCAGTTTGCCAAAAAGCCTTATCGTAAGAACATAGAAACAAGGAAAATATATGGATTTTATCATTTTTATAGTCTCAATGGGTGTCCTTATCTGGGGTGCTGATCTGATCATCGATCAAAGCGAACGTATCGCACTCAAATTTAATATACCGGAATTCATCATTGGGGCTACACTCATTGCACTTGGTACTTCGTTGCCAGAAATGGCGGCAAGCATGGCGGCAAGTTTTCATGATAAACCTGACATCGCCATAGCCAATGTCATTGGTAGCAATATACTGAATATCACACTGGTACTTGCCACAGTCTTCCTCATTTCTAAAACGATCTCTCCTTCAAGAGATTTTTTTGCCAAAGACAGTACCTGGGCATTGGTACCTGTACTGGTTTTTATCTTGATGATCCTTGACGGGGTCATCTCGCGGTTTGATGCGATGCTGCTTTTACTGCTTATGGGCGCGCATCTGCTTTTTTTACTTCAGGATGCAACAAATGTACCTGAAGATGATCTGGACGACATCGATGTGGAACACTTCACATGGCTAAAGACCATCCCCATACTTGTTGGTGCCTTTCTTTTGGTCATCTATGGTGCACAATATACCGTAGAGAGTGCCTCACAAATAGCAAGGAATTTTGGTATATCAGAATGGGTCATAGGTATCATTATGATCTCACTGGGGACATCTTTGCCAGAACTGGTCGTCAGTATATCTGCAGCTACCAGGGGGAAAGTAGATATGGCCATAGGGAATATCATCGGCTCGAATATGGCAAACACTACCGTAGTACTTGGTGCAGCTGCACTTGTTTCCCCTATGCCTATTGTCGCTTCTGCGTATGTATTTGACATTGCCACTATGATCGTCGCAACGCTCTTACTGGTCTTCATCACAGCCAATAAACTCTATAACAAATCTGCCGGCATCAGCCTCATTATCATTCTTGGACTATTTCTCAATAACACCATTGCGCATATTTAAAATGATGTGCGGTTGGCATCAGAGCCGTCCACCGCTTTATGCTTGCCAAAGTACCCATGATTGTACAGCCACTTATAAATGTCTGCAGCAATTGGTCCGGCAGTACTTCCCCCATGCCCTCCATGCTCCACCAGAACCGTTACAACATATTTGGGGTCATGGTAGGGGGCATAGGTGGTAATCCAGGCATGCGAACGATGATAATAGGCCAACTCTGACTCTTTCAGACGCTTCTTGGTAGACTGTGGGATAGATGTGACCTGGGAGGTACCGGTTTTACCGGCAACTGTTATAGGCAGGTCGCTCATGGTCTTATATGCCGTTCCGCCTTTGATGTTACACACATCATACATCCCAAGTCTGATCTGGTTGAGATAGACCGGATTAAAGGCGATGGGTTTCATCACGGCATGTGACCTGTTTTCATCAACTATTTTTGCAACTCTGGGCGTGACAAGTTTTGAGGTGGCGATCAAAGCTGTATGCCTTGCCATCTGCAGCGGCGTCACAAGATCATACCCCTGCCCGATAGATGAGATCACGGTCTCACCCATATACCATGGCTGGTTATAACGCTTCTTTTTCCATGCTTTGTCCGGCATGACACCGCTGTATTCACGCGGTAGATCCACACCTGTTTTCACACCCAGACCAAATTCATGCAAATGTTTGGCCATGTTGTTAATACCGACTTTCAGGCTTTTATTGTAAAAGTACACATCACAACTTTCACGTATGGCTTTTCTAAGATTTACATTTCCATGTCCCCATCTTGACCAACACCTGAACTTATGTTTGCTTTTTCCCAAAGTAATGAAACCACTGCAATGCTCTTCAGTATCCAGTATACCCTCAAGTGATTTGGAAAATGCCAAAGCCATACCCATCTTGATTGTTGAACCCGGAGGATAGGTACCGTGGATGATTTTGTTGGTAAAAGGTTTAGCCAGATCTTCCTGCAACGCTTTCCAGTCTTTTGAACTGATACCACCCACAAATAAATTGGGGTCATAGGAAGGGTAAGAGACAGTAGAGAGCAGCTCACCGTTGGTCTTCATGACGATGGCTACCCCTGTAGCATCACCAAAACGCTCATAGATCATTTTTTGCAGGTCTATGTCAATGTTGAGCTGAAGGTTTCTGTTGTCCTTGGGTGGTTTATTTTCCAGGACTTCAATGGCCTTATTGGTGGCTGTGACCTTTGATATCTCATATCCCAATTCACCCTGAAGCACTTTGTTGTAGTATCTTTCCAGCCCTGTTTTTCCGACTGTACCTACTTCGTTGACCACTTCATCCTTTTTATTCTCTTTCTGGTTCGATCTTCCCGTATATCCTACGATATGTGCTGCATACTTGCCATAAGGATAATAGCGTTTGGTCTGGGCTTCTATTTTGATCTCAGGCATCAAACTCAACTTGGGGTATGCGCCCATCATATTGGGATAATGTATAAAATCAACCACTTTAATGAACTTATGGTTGTAGGGAGAATTGTATTTTTTATAGACTTTTAACATGACTGTTTTGTTCAGATCGGGAAAGGTTTTTACCAATGTGTCTATGACAGCCGGGAGTCTTTCATTCTTTTCTTTGAGATGCGGCATGATGGAGATGGAAAATCCTATCTGATTCATGGCAAGCAAATTACCGTTGCTGTCTGTGATCTCACCTCTGACAGGCTTGATAAAACGTTTTCTTTCAATATTGTCCTTTGCCAAACCTTCATAGTAAAAATTTGACTTGATGCTGACATGGTAGAGCCTTGCGATCATCACTCCCCAAAAAAGTATAAACACAAATATGACGAACTTATACCTCATAGCAAGACCACCACGAGCACGTCAACAACCAGCGAATAGAGCAAAATCGTATCTAAGACCACAGAAGAACTTTGAAAAATGAAATCATACGAGAGAATGCATCCCAGATAGATAAGATCCAAAAGCAGTACAGACAATATAGGCTTACAGACCTGACATGATCTAAAATGTGTCAAATGAGGATAGAACAATACATACATCAGTAATGTCGAAATGGTTGTCAAAAAAAGCGGCAATGAGAGGTTGGCCTCAAGATTCAAAAAATAAATGAGTGCAAGGATCACATAGTGTACCCTGCCTTTTTCAATGCCCAATATCATGATATAGCCTGCCAGACCTATAAGCAGTGGCAAAAATACGTAAATAGAGATAAGCATAGGGTAAAACACGATAAAGATCACTGCAAATAACCAAATAAGAGGACGCTGTATTGAGTTAAAAAGTGCCTCCATTGCCAACAAAACCCTACCCTATTTTATACACTAAGGCGATCTCATTACATACAGGAAAATGAATACACTTAATGCAGTCTGCCCAGATCTTATGCTCAGGAATAAGCTCTTTATTGATTTCACTAAAGCCCAGCTTTTCAAAATATCCGGGAAGATAGGTCAATACCAGTACATCCTCTTCAACCCCCAACGCTTTGGCTTCATCCAGGGCGAACTTCACCAGGGACTGCCCTATCTTTTGACCACGGTAAGCTTCATCTACTATGAAACTGCGTATCTCCGCCAATCTTCTTGAGTGTATATGCAATGCAGTATAGCCGACCAGTTTGTCACCTTGTAGTGTATCTTTGGCCAACACATAGGAACGTATATTCGTAGCGACTTCATCTTCACTGCGATCGAGTATAATACCGTCTTTCACTTCCGAGGTAACAAGCTGCTGCATAGCAGGTATATCCGAAAGTGTGGCTTTTTCAAGTTTAATCACCTATGATTCCTCTATCTTCTTTGATGTTTGACCGCCCACACCGAAAATGGTCTCCAGTATCTGATAATGCACCCTGTCGTGTCCACTCTTTTTAAGATTTGACACCGTGATAGAGCCCGGAAATTCACGTTTAAGTTTATTGCGCTCTTTTTGATTGAGTTTGTCTATTTTGGTAAAGACCGTCAGGTATCTCTGGTCGGGACGTATAAATTCAGAGATGTAATTTTCTACATCATCGTCTATTTTTGCATGTGGATGACGCGCATCACGCAAATGTATAAAAAGCCGAATGGAAACGCGGTGCTGGATGAACTCAACAAGATTCTTTTGCCATACTTCCTTGAGGGACTTGGAAACTTTTGCATATCCAAACCCCGGCAGGTCAACAAATCGTACAGGATAACTCTGCTCTTCATACAGATACCGTGTCTCAAAGAAGTTAATGAGCTGTGTTTTACCCGGTGTAGCTGAAAATTTTGCAAGATTTTTACGCCCGGTAAGAGAGTTCAAGGTTGAGCTTTTACCTACGTTCGATCGTCCCAAAAAGACCACTTCACTCATGTCTTCCGGCAAAGAATCAGCTATACTCTGCGCTGATTTAATGAAGTTGGCTTCCACCACACGAGGTGCACTCATTTTGTTTTCTCCATATCGAAGATAAATTTGACCGGCTTCTTTTTGTTGCCTTTGACCTTGGCATTACCGCTAAGAAGGTTGAGTATGATCTCTTCACCTTTGACATGACGTTTGTTGATATGGTCTTCAAGCTTTGCTTTTCCGGTAAGGATATACTCTGATCTTGCAGGAACATAGATAACTTTGTTCGCGCTGCCGCTGTAATACCCTTTGTCTTGTTTAAATTCGAACTTCACTGATCCGACAGCTTCATACTTGTTGGTCTCATTGTTCTCATCAAAGTACACAATGACCTTATCCCCATGAAGCCAGTTTTGTGACTGCTTGATCTTAACATTTCCGGTGAAAAGTACCTGCTTTTTCAAATTCATCGCATTCATCGAGTCTGAAGTGATTTCAACTTTCTCAGCAACAAGCAATGAAGTGACACACAGGAAAAACAATACATTAAAATACTTCAATTAAAAGCCTTTGGTCATTTGGAGATATTGTACCATGATATTACTTTTTCACTGTATAAAGTACAGCCTCTATATCTGTACCATTCATCTGTTTTTTAAGCGCATCATACTGCATGGATGAACCCTTAATGATATTTTTACCCATCTTTGCCGTAAAGGGGGAGTTGACTGTCAAAATCTCTGTTCTTTGGTTATAAACGGCACGCTGGGCAGTATATTGATACCCATCTTTTTCATGCAGGCTTATATTGCCATCAAGATACAAGGTATCTAACAGATATCTGGCATTGTCGGCAAGCATTTCTTCTATATTGTGCGTCTTGTATCTTACATGTTCCAGTACCAAAATGCCCTTATTGCGTACGCCGTAAGTTGTAAATGCCTTGGCTAGCAACTTATGCCTATCTACCTCTATAAAAGTCGTATCTGTAAACTCCAACTCTTTTTGTGACACATGCTTTTGGGCCTTTTTATCGGTAAGGGTGACCATGGTTGCTGTCATCACTGTAACAGCGATCAAAACGATCAGCACGATCTCCAATCTTACTGCCATAGCTCCAAATACTTCTCTTCAAGCCCTTCTTTAACAATAAGATATTCTATCATCTCTCTGACTGCACCGTCGCCACCCCGTTTGGTCAAGATCACACTGGCTATTTTATCGACATAGGCACTTGCATCTCTGGGCACAAACGATATCTCAGCAGCTTTAAGCATACGCAGATCATTCAGATCATCACCGATGGCAGCTACATTTTCCATCTTAATATTGAGTTTTTCCAAAAGAGATTCCAGGACCTCTTTTTTATTATCAATACCCTGATAAAAATGTTCGATACGCAGTTCCTTGGCACGACGTGCCACGATATCGGAAGAACGGCCGGTAATAATAGCCACTTGTTTACCCAGTTTTCGCCATGCGGCTATGGCCAGTCCGTCTTTGACATTAAATGATTTGATCTCATCTCCGTTTTCACTGTAGGTAATGCGGCTGTCCGTCATGGTGCCATCGACATCAAGGACCACTAACTCTATGCTCATAGTACACCTTTTGTGCTCGGTATGCCTGCATTGTCATTGACTGTTACCGCACGGCGAAGCGCCACAGCAAGTGCTTTAAACGCACCTTCTATAATATGGTGTTTGTTCTTGCCTCGGTTATAGATCAGGTGAAGTGTCAATGGTAAATTAAAGGCAAAAGCTTTAAAAAACTCTTCCACCAATTCCACATCAAAGTCACCTACTTTACCGCCGATAGGCAGTTCAAACACTAGAAACCCGCGGTTGGACAGGTCTATGTCACAGGTGATCGAAGCTTCATCCATGACCACGGTGGCATTGCCGAAACGCTCTATGCTTTGCACGGGATAGATCGCTTTTTTCAGCGCCTGTCCTATGACGATGCCTACATCTTCGACGGTATGATGGTCATCAATATGCGTATCACCCGTACATTGTACTTCCATGTCCATATGTGAATGCTTGGTAAAAGCCTCAAGCATGTGGTCATAAAAGCCTACACCTGTATTGATCTTGGCTTGACCTGTACCATAGAGGTTCAGCTTCACCGTGATTTGTGTCTCTTTTGTTTCTCTTGTTACTTCAATCATATTCATCCTAATTTCTCACTATAAACGCACCGGCTAAGGCGTTATTGTCCTTAAAGTCTCTTGCTTCCTGTTCCGAACCAAAGCCCATGAGCCAAACCCTGTAGAGTGGCGTACCATCTGTATCTGTAAATCGCTTGATCACAGGCTTATAGTTTCTGTACCTGTTCCTATATCGGCTTTTAGTGATCTTAGCACCCTCATAGCGCTTAAAGGCACCCACTTGCACACCAAAATTTGAAAGTGCGATACGCATTGGCTTATGTGTTTTTTTACGGGCTGATGACTGTACTTTGCCTGCAAATCCAAGCACTTCTATTTGTACTTTTGCAATGCCCATCCTGTCTAGCCCTATCTCTTTTCCTGCCGTGTACGAACAGTCAATGATCCGACCTCTTACAAACGGCCCCCTGTCATTGATGCGCACAATGGTACTTTTACCGTTTTGTAGGTTTTTGACCTTTACCATAGTATCCATAGGCCATGTTTTATGTGCAGCAGTTCTTGCATGCATGTCATAAATTTCACCATTACTGGTGTATTTACCATGAAAATTCGGTCCGTACCAGGAAGAGATACCTTTCATCACCTGTCCTACTTCTACATAGGTAGGATGGTAACGTTTTCCTAAAACATTGTAGGAGCGCATTGTCGCCTTATGTCTGGCTGCAGATGTATATTTTGTTGCTTTGGGATTTTTAATGGTTTTGGCTTTTTGAGAACATCCGCTGCTTACAAACATAAGGGCAGTGATCAGCAGGGGAAAAGCCGAAACTGAAAATGTACGGCGCAAAAAGTGGTATGCCATCTTATTTTTCAACTTTCAAAAAGTCATCAGACAATACTTTTGCGATAAAATCATCTTCTTCTTGTTGTTGCATCTGCATTGGCAGTTCAACACAATACTTCTGAATGACCTCATGAATTTTATCGGCACTGATCGGTTTTTCCAGATAATCATCCATACCGGAATGCTCATGTTTTTCCTCATCATGATTTTTAAAGTCTGCACTGACTGCAACAATAGGCACATGTTTAAGCTGATTGACACCCTCGTAATATAAGATCTTTGAGGTGGCTTCATAGCCGTTCATCACCGGAAGTTCTATGTCCATGAAGATGATATCAAAATCTTTTTCTCTTCGCAGTTCAAAGGCTTTTTGTCCATCTTCGGCAAGGGTTACCTCCACACCAAACCCTTTTAAGACATTTTCAAGGATCTTTTGTGAGATCTCATTGTCCTCAACAACAAGGGCATGAATGTTTTCAAAGCCTTCACTCTCAGGCTGGGTCTCTTCTGTAATATTTTCTTCGATCAGCGGTTGTTCTATTTTACTCTCAGCCAGTATACGTATGACTTTTCTCATCGTCATTGGCCCGTAAACAATACTGGAAAAATGATACTTTCCGCTGTTTAACCTCGAACGCAATGTCCCCGAAGTGATCAGCGCAGTTTTACAAGGCAGATCAGAAAAAGATTTCAACTCTCCGTCCAGTCTTGCATAATTATGGTAGAAGAACATGAGATCCGGCAAATCAATATTATTTTCAGCAAACAAAGCATCATAATAATACACTTTCATCTCAATGCCCAGGTATTTCATATAGTGTTTAAGATTATCATCGATTTGACGGTCAAGATCCCTCACAGGCAAAGCCAAACCTACAGTCATACCTTCAAATGTAGGATATACTTCCGTTTCTACATTACTGTCTTTTTCAAAATTTAATGTAAAGTAAAATGTACTGCCTTCACCCTTGGTACTTTCCAGTTCAAGTGTGCCGCCCATACGCTTGATGATCTTGTTGGAAATGGTTAAACTCTTCATATCAAAATTAGGTATCTGTTCAGTCTTTTCAATGTCTGCAAAAGCACTTTGTATCACAGCAAGCTCTTCGGCAGTGTAACCTATGCCTTGGTCTGCTACGGAAAACTTCACAGAGACCTGTTCATTGCTGCTGTGTACTTTTTCAACAAATATATTTACCTCACCGTACGCACTGCTTGCCTCAAGTGCATTCTCAACCAGGTTTGTAAGTATCTGTGAAAGTTTGGTACCGTCCCCTTTGACCTGATGAGACAGATCAGGGTCAATGTATACGCCCATTAAAATATCTTTTTGATCCGCTTTCATGGTATATGTTTCAATAGCCAATTCTACTTTTTTGACAATGTCAAATGTCTTATTTTCTATTTCAAGCTTTTGCTCGGATGCAGAGGTATTGTTCAACATTTTACCCAAGATGCCGTCAAGGCTCTCAAAACTGTTTTCAATGACAGAGACATAATCACTCTGTTCCAAGTTTAGAGGTGTCTCTTTCAAGAGTTTTGTATAGCCGGAGATCCCGTTCATGGGTGTACGTATTTCATACGAAATGTTATTGAGTACGATGGCATTGGCTTTATTGTCTATTTCAGACTTGTTCTCTTTATCGTAAAGTTTGTCAAAACTGGATGCGATATAGTCATATGCTATTTTTTTACCGGCTGGAGTATCTGGCACATTGATCTTTTCATCCTCATTATTGTACTGCGAAACTTTGGAGATGACATTGTTCAGCAGTTTCATTTCGTTAGACTTGTTTCTCAAGGAAGCCAGCATAAACCATAGTCCGAGCAAAGATACAAATGCAAGAATCAAAGAGGCTAAGAGGTAGATCGATTCTTTTTTACTCTGTGCAGCCACAGCATCATAGATATGCCCCAAAAGCATACTTTCCATACTGACAAGAACTTTTTGTTTTTTATTGATAAGTCCAACCCAGGTTGCCACATCATACCTGTACATCCCGGTAGATGCATGGGTCATAATATCTATACGTACATCTTCTATCTGGCGCAAGAGTGACTGAAACGATTCATTATTGATATACCTGCCTAATTGTGGTACCTTTGAATGATCAATGTCCAGCAAATTAGAACGGGAAACCGTTTGATCCCAATAGATCAGTGTTTTGGAAGGGATGGCTTTTTTTAATCCCAAGTAGTAAGATACCAATGCTTTCTCCAATGCCGTAGCATAGGATACATCCGAGATCTTGGTGAACATGACAAGATGCTCCACTTCACTTTCCACAGTATTATAATCCCTGAGTTTGGTAGTGTTGTTCTTGATGAAGGTATCCATCTCTTTGTCCAGGTCACCATTGACAAGTTTTTCAACTGCCACATCCCCGCTGTTCTCTATAGAATTTCGAATAGTATAAACAGTTTTTTCCAGCGTATGCAAAGAACGGTCATTACTTTGTGCCAGGATTTGCTGCATGACACTGTCAGTTGTTTTTTTTGTATTGCTGCATACTTTTTTCATCAAGGCTTCATTTTGACTCATCGTTGCGACACAGACGATTTCATTGAGTACAGAATACTCCAGAGATTGCAATAGTTTTGTGTTGTCAAGCTGGGATGCAAACCTCTTATGCGCTGCATACGCATTCCAACTTATATAAGCCACATAGATACTTCCAAATAGTAAAATAAGTATAGGCAGTACAATGATGATAATTTTAAAATATCTTTTAAACATGCTTCAATCCCTAATGTTGTATTGGTGAAATTCTTCCCTGAATTATCTCTAATTACATCATTTTATCATAAAGTTCATTTAGTTGCACCTAGTAAGGTATTTTCAAAGACTTTTCTGTCTACAGGAATCACCAGAAACTGATCAAGGGTCAAATATGAATGCTGCAGATCATTGACTTCCTGTATCTCTGAAACCGACGTATGATATTGTTTTGCAATGCTTTCAAGGGTTTCACCCATCTGTACATAGTGGGATATCATATGTGTTCTAGTATGCGTGGTGCCGGTGCCCAACTCATACTGCAGGTAAAAAGAAAACACTTTTTCTATGGGGATGCGGATCGTATATGTCTTTTTTGCACCATGTTTAGGCAACATCGCCTGTTTTATTTTTGGATTTAGTTTTTGCAGTGCAGCATACTCCATCTTAAGATACTTGGCGATGTTTTCCAAACTGGATCCCGCTGCGACCTCAACCTCAATAGACGTACTGTTTGGATGGCTGCCATCACTATGGCTTATCATACTGCTTTCCCCTATCATGGCCACAAGGAGTATTTTTTGTATATATTCCCTGGTTTCTTTTGGCACATATTTGGCAGTGTCATCCAGCAAGACACTCAAGGTATCGGTGCCTGCACGCCTGATTGCTTTTTGAAGACAGCCTTCTCCACAGTTATAGGCCATAGCAGCCAGATACCATTTTCCAAATTTCCTATAGAGTGCATTCAGATGTGCAATGGCTGCAGAAGTAGCCGAAGAGGTATCGCAGCGCTCATCATAGGCATGACATATCTCTAGGTTATACTGCTTAGCTGTTGCAGGCATGAACTGCCATAGGCCCACAGCTTTCTTAGGTGACGTTGCATGAGACACAAAGCCTGACTCAACCATAGAAAGATAGATGAACAGGTCACTGACACCTTTGGTCATAAGCATCCCTTGCATCGTAGGCAGTACCCTTTGTCCTCTTTGGAGTGAACGCTTGTAAAATCCACGTAAAAATATTTCATTTTTTGCAGCAAAGTCTTGAAATTTTTTATTGAATATATAGGTTTCATCTATATCAAATTCATTCAATACATACTTATAACTGGGGTATTTCTCGTCCAGCTCCAGTGCACAGACCTTTGCACCCAAGCTAAAAAACACTAACAGTACTGCAGCAACTATATCTCTTTTGCACATATTAGAAATGAAAAAGTCTTTGCGCATTGTCAGTGGTGATGTCAGTGAGTACCTCTACAGGTTTTTCGCTGAGCTCACTCATCTTTTGTGCTACCAGTGTCGTGTAAGCAGGCTCATTTCGCTCCCCTCTGTGGGGATGGGGCGTCAAGTATGGGGCATCTGTTTCAATGAGAAGCCTCTCCAGGGGTATTTTAGGGTACACATTGATCAGTTTTCTTGCATTTTTAAAGGTCAGTACCCCACCGATGCCGTAGTAAAAATTTTTCTTGGCAAGCTTAAGCAGTGATTCGTCAGCATTGTAGCAGTGCAGCACACCGCCCTCTTCCCCTGCATAGGTATCCAACAAAGCCAGACAATCCGCAGAAGATTCCCTCACATGTACGATGAGTGGTTTTTTAAGTGCTTTGGCCCATAAGATCTGGTCTATGAAAACTTTTTTCTGCGCTTCTTTTTCCTGCGCGATCTCCTCTTCACCTTCAGGCAGACGAAAGTAGTCCAAGCCACATTCTCCTATGGCTACACACTTGGGATGGTCTACAAACTTTTCCAAATAACTTCTATCATATCCTTCTACATCATAAGGGTGTACACCCACGGCAAAATACACTTCCTCATACTGATCGGCAAGTTCTATAGCTCGTTGCAGTGTTTTTACATCTGCTCCGGGGATGATGAACTTCTCTACACCCTGCTCTTTTGCATGGGCTATAACCTCTTGGATATCATCATTGTATCGTGGGTCATCCAAATGACAATGGGTATCTATGATCATGCTACACCTCTTAATTTTTTAGCGAACTCAATGGCCTCTTTGTTGGGGTTCTCGCCTGCGATGATGCGAGATATCTCATGGACACGACCTTCCTCGCTCAGAAGCGTGACCTGACTTTTGTCGCCATCTTTGGTCACGACTACATGCTGATCTGCCTGCGCAGAAAGATGCGGTTGATGGGAGATAGCAAAAATCTGATAGGCTTTAGAAAGTTTTGTGATCATATCTGCAATAGCGATGGATTCATCCCCGCTCACATTGGCATCGATCTCGTCAAGTATAAGCACCCCTTCATTGTTGCCCTCGCGGATCGTTGACGCCATGAGCGCCAAACGTACCCGGTTGAACTCACCGCCACTGAGTGTAGTTGTTCTTGAGCTGCCCAGCATCACATCCACACTGTCAATACCCGATTCATTTAGATTTTGCGCATCAAACTCAAAGGTCAGCTTGGGAAGTTTGAGTGTTTTAAGATACCCTTCCAGCACGACTTCCAGAGCTTTTGCTTCCTCTTTTCTCTTGGATGACATCTGTCTTGCCAAGGTTGAAAGCTCCATGTACTCAAGACTTAAAAAGCTTTCAAGCATACTCTTGTCCTGAGCAATGTTCTCATACCCGGCTAGCTCTTGTTTCTTCATCTCTTTGTACGCCAAAGCCTCCTCAATAGAACCGTAACGCTGCTGTAAAGCCGTTATGTCAGAAAGCCTGTCAAGCACACTTTCTACATCCATCTCTTCAAGTTCCGAGGCCAACTCTTCTGTCTCTTCAAAATCCGCCCGTACTTGGTTCATCGCATCCGTAAAGACCGAAGCATCTTTGTCTAAAAGCCTATAGACTTCTTCCACTGCACCCTCTGCGGCAAATATCTCCATTGCCGTACCCAGTGACGCCTTGATCTTGTCGATGCGAGAGAGTTGTTTTTTTACCTGCATCAATGTCTCATCTTCTCCGACCAACGGATTGATCTTCTCTATCTTTTCCACTTCATAGGTGGCAAATTCTATCAGTTCGGCCAGTTTTGCCTCATCTTCTTTGATCTTTTCAAGTTCTTGGGATTTCTGTTTAAAATTGATGTACCGTTTCTGGAATTCTTTTCGGAGTTGCTTATAGGCTTTGTCTTTCGACAGAAGAGACGTGTCAAGCATTTCTATCAAGGTATGTGATTCAAAGCCGCTTTTGTCTCTGACTGAAAGATACTGTACATAAGGTGCGAACATCTCACCCAGTACTTTCTTGGAGATATTTTGACCTTCTATAAAATAACGCAGTTTCTCTTTCTTGAGTGTTTTGATGGTCACTTCGTCCCCTAAGGCAAAGAGGTCGTTCTTTAACTTTTTGGGTTTTTTCAGGTTGACCTCACATATACTCGCCGCACCTTGCGTGGCATAACCAAAACTGGAAAGTATGGCAGACATCAGAACGGATTTCCCTGCACCCGAAGGACCCGTGAAGATCACCAGGCCATGTCCAAAATCAAGTTCCACTTCATCAAACGTCACCAATTCCCGGAGATATAAACGCTCTATCAAGACCTGTCACCCCATGAAAGTTTGTCACGCAATACAGAAAAATAGTTACGTTTTTTACTATGAAGGAGCTTTGCACCCTCCACTGCACCACCCAGGTGTACGACATCACCTTCTTCCAGTTCATACCTCTCTTGCCCATCAATGCTGGCAATGGCATCATACTTTTCAGCATCCAGTTCTATATAGAAGTCTGCCGGTACCACCAGTGGTCGCTGGTTGGTCAGTGAATGCGCCATTACAGGCGTTATGATAAATGCTTTGGTCAAAGGGTACACCACCGGACCCCCTGCAGCGAGGTTATAGGCAGTAGAGCCCGTAGGGGTAGAGATGATGAGCCCGTCCCCTCTGTAAGAGTTAAAACGTTCTCCATCGATAGAAGCATTTACTTTCACCATTTTTGAAGGGATGGGTGAAGTGATGACCACATCATTAAATGCAAAAAAGTCTATTTTTGCACCTGAGGCTTTTTTGATATAGCCGGCTATCATCATACGATTGTCTATACGGTACTCTTCATTAAACAACTCTTCAAGGAAGCTGTCAACTTCATCAATAGTCACATCTGCCAGAAAGCCCAGATTGCCTGCATTGATGCCGGCTACGGGCTTATGATACCCATAGGAACGTCGCACCAAAGAAAGCAATGTGCCGTCACCCCCCAAAGAGATCAAAAAATCCGACGCTTCACACATGGCATCAAAATCCACTCCCTCAAGCCCTATCATCCTGGCAGAACGTTCCGCCAAAAGCACAGTGATGCCTTTTGCTTCAAACTGCGATTTGATACGCTCATAAAGTGGACGTATGGATGCGTCATCGGGTTTTAGGACAAACCCTGCTGTTTTGATCTGCTTTAATTTTTCTGTATTCATCTCTTTCCTGTTTGTATAGAAAATAATTACTGTTAGAGTAGCATAATCTTGCTTTGTACGCAAAAGAGATGAGGAAAGTCCATGTGACAATTCAAGGAGAAACGTGTCTTAATTTAGTTTTAGCTATAATCGCGTCAATTTATATACATGAGGAATGAACGTGAGAACACATTATTGTGCAGAAATAAACGAAGAATTTATCGGTAAGGAAGTGACTGTAGCAGGTTGGGTTTCCAGCAGAAGAGACCATGGGGGATTGATCTTTATTGACCTTAGAGACAAAGACCAGGTCGTTCAACTTGTATGTGATCCGGCTGACAATGTTGAAGCACACAAACTTGCTGAAGAAGTAAGAGACCAGTTCGTACTCATTGCATCGGGTAAAGTCAGGGCCAGAGGTGAAGGACTTGAAAACCCTAAACTCAAAACAGGCAAGGTCGAGATTGTAGTAGATAAACTTACCATAGAGAACCGTTCCAAACCTATGCCGTTTGAGCTCACAGATGAGAAAGTGAATGAAGAGATCAAGCTCAAGCACCGTTACCTGGAACTGAGAACACAAAAATCATATGATATTTTCAAACTCCGTTCAAAAGCCACCATCGCTGCACGTAACTCCCTTGATGAACTTGACTTCCTTGAAGTCGAAACACCCATCCTTACAAAATCAACCCCTGAAGGAGCCAGAGACTACCTCGTGCCAAGCCGCGTTCACGGGGGTGAGTTCTACGCACTTCCTCAGTCTCCCCAGCTTTTCAAACAACTTCTTATGGTGGGCGGTTTTGATCGTTATTTTCAGATAGCAAAGTGTTTCCGTGATGAGGATCTAAGGGCAGACAGACAACCGGAATTTACCCAAATAGACGTTGAGATGTCTTTCTGTGATCAGGAAGACGTTATCAAGGTAGCTGAAAAACTTATCAATGATGTCTTTACTTCCTGCGGTTTTGATATCCCTGCGACCTTCAAGCGTATGCCTTATGCTGAAGCGATGGAAAAGTATGGTTCGGACAAACCCGACATGCGTTATGACCTGGCCATGGTAGATGTGATCGATATCTTTGAAAGATGTGACAATGAGATCTTTTCCACGATAGCCGCTGCACCGAAAAAGAACCGTATCAAGGCGCTTAGAGTACCTAAGGGCGATGAGATCTTCTCAAAACGCCAGATGAAAGGTTTTGAGGACTATGTGCGCAAGTTCGGTGCTTCGGGACTGGGGTACTTCCAGATGAAAGAAGATGGTCTTAAAGGACCTCTTGCCAAATTCTTCACAGAAGACGACATTCAGGCCATCATCGACAGATGTGGACTGGAAGTCGGTGATGCAGTCTTCTTTGGCGCAGGAGAGAAGAAGCTTGTATGGGACTATATGGGTCGTTTCCGTATCTATCTTGCAGAAACCATGCAGATCATCCCGGAAGATGTCTTTGAGTTCTTA
>CAYXZY010000005.1:0-11667 GCA_964469685.1 uncultured Sulfurovum sp.
ATGGTCAAAGAAGCCATAGCCCTCTTTGACCCCAAAAAAGTGAGAATCAAGAGAAACTCTTAATTCCCTTAGACAAACTCAGGGAACAGACTCAACGGTGACTGAGCTTGTCGAGGTCAATCCATCCAGGCCTGGGTTACGATCTTGGGCTTGTCATCGTATATCTTGATCTTTTCTGCGCCCACACACCGCCCGTCATCATCAAGTTCAAAAACGATCATTTGCAAGACTGACTTACAGTCATCCTTGATGTCATAGTGTCCGCTGAGTGACGTTAAAAACCGTTTGACAGGTATTGTATCTTCCATCCCTATGACACCGTCCCTACATCCTGTCAGACCCACATCGCTCACATAACAACAGCCATCAACCACCTGCAGATCATCTGTGGCAACATGGGTGTGTGTCCCAAGGATTGCAGAAACATCCTGCTTGAGTATCTGCCTCAGCGCATTTTTTTCAGATGTCGCTTCAGCATGTATATCAATGATGATATGTTTGATCTGCTGCAGTTTAAGTTTTTTTACCTCTTCTACGATCATGGTAAATGGGTTATCTACCATAGGCATGGTGTAGTGTCCCATAAGATTTATGATCGCTACTTCATACCCAAGCAGCGTAGTCTTGAAAAGTCCTTCTCCCGGGGTCTCTTTGGGGTAGTTCATGGGTCGTATCAGCGGATACGTATCGAACATAGTATATATCTCTTTTTTGTCAAAAGAGTGGTTTCCTCCTGTCATCATATCTACCCCATACCCCAGAAGTTCTTTGCAGTTTTTTTCTGTCAATCCAAAACCATGGGAAGCATTTTCATAGTTGGCTATGGTAAAATCTATAAAATGTTCTTGCTGAAGCCGTTTAAGGTGTCGCTTTAACATCAAGCGACCGGGTTTACCGACGATATCCCCAATGAATCCTATCTTCACGTACTATCTGCTCTTCCCTGCAAATGGCAACAATGCAGAAGCCCAGGTGAGTCCGCCCCCAAAGGTATCAAGCAGCATCAATTCTCCATGTTGCAGCCTTCCGGATTCCCAGATATCATTGATCGCCATAGGGATGGAAGCTGCAGAAGTATTACCAAACTTTCCGACGGTAAGCACCACCTGTTCTTCTGTCATTTTCAAGGCATCCCCTACAGCCTTTATGATACGGTAATTTGCCTGATGAGGAATAAAATGGGGAATGCTCTGCGCATCGATCTCATTTTTCTTCAAAATCTCTTTTACATCTTTGGTTAATGTTTTCACTGCAAGTTTAAAAGTTTCATTCCCTTTCATCTGCACATATTGCAACCCTTCATCCAGTACCTTTTGACTCACAGGATTGATGCTCCCCGGAGCAGGCGTCACAAGAAAATCAGCATAAGACCCATCTGCACTCGCATGCAGGTCTACAAAACCTTCCTCTTTGTTCGTACTGGCAGATATCATCGCTGCACCGGCTCCGTCACCAAATAAAATACAGGTACTTCTGTCAGTATAGTCCACAATGGAAGAGAACTTTTCAGCACCGACCACCAATACATTTTTCTTCATCCCTGACTCAATGAACGCTTTAGCCACAGAAAGAAGATACACAAAACCCGAACAGGCTGCAGAAATATCAAATGCCTGCACATCCGTGATACCCAGTTTATCTGTGATAATACATGCCGTCGAAGGCATATTGAAGTAGTCCGGTGTCACGGTAGCACAGATCACCAGGTCAATCTCTTCTCTTGGGATACCTGAGCGTTCTATAGCAAGTTCTGCCGCCTTTGCACCCATATCACTTGTGACTTCATCTTCTGCTGCGATATGACGTTCCCTGATGCCTGTACGCTTGAGTATCCATTCATCTGTCGTATCTACCATTTTTTCAAGATCTGCATTGCTCAATATCTTTTCAGGCACATAAGCACCGATAGATCTAAATGAAGCATAAATTTGTGACATAGTTATCCTTGAGTCATTAGTATAGAAGGTTATATTTTACCATAATAATAAGCAAGAGTTCTAAAAAAAGAAGAGATCAGGAGCACAAGACACATATCTTGTTTCCTTGGGGCTAGTCCTCTGAAGCACTTTGTGCCAAAAGTGATTCAATGGTACTGTTTACATCAGACTCGACATAAGAGATGGCTTGAAAGACAGCATTTTTGATAGCTTTTGGGCTGGATGCACCATGTGAAATGATCGCACAGCCTTTAAGACCAAGCAGCGGGGCGCCGCCATATTCATCTTTGTCGACCTGTTTTTTCATGTTTCCAAACACTTTTTTCTTCATCATCAATGCACCGATCTTAGCCGGCAATGATTTTCTGATATGCTGTTTCATCAAAGCAAATACAGTCGAGACGACCCCTTCAGAGGTTTTAAGCAAGATGTTCCCTGTAAATCCGTCACAGACCACAACATTGACTTTACCGTTAAAGATATCTTTACCTTCCACATTGCCAACAAAACCCTCAAGCGCTTTAAGCAGCGGGAAAGTTGCCTTGGTAAGCTCATTCCCTTTAGAGTCTTCGCTGCCATTGGCCAAGAGACCGACTTTGGGATGTTTGATCTTCATGATCTTTTTGGCATATGCTTCTCCCATTGCACCAAACTGAAAGAGGTTTTCAGGCTTACAGTCCGTTACAGAACCTACATCAAGTACCAAGGTCTTTTCACTGGTAATACTTGGCATCAATGTGGCCAACCCGGGCTTATTGATACCGGGAATACGGCCTATTCTTAAGGTAGATGCCGTCATTGTCGCACCTGAATGTCCTGCAGACAATACCGCATCTGCCTTACCCTCACGTACGAGCTCTACAGCTTTAAAGATAGATGATTCTTTACGCTTGAGCGCATCCGTCGCTGCATCTGACATGGCTATGACATCTGAAGCTTCTACAAATTCAACTTTATCTACATAATACTGGGGGAGAAATTCTAAAATTTGTTCTTTGTCACCTACGAGTATAGGCACGTATTTCTTTTCATCCAAAGCCTGGATGACACCTTCTATAACAGGTTCAGGACCAAAGTCCCCACCCATTGCGTCGATTGCGATGCGTATCATTCATTACGCTTTTGTCGTTTTGTACTCACCGGTAGTCATGTTCATGTGGTGAGGCATTCTCCATGTTCCGTCTGCATCTTTCACAGGCATTGGTAATGTCAATTTGTAATGTGTTCTTCTTTTTGCTGCTCTTGTGCGACTCACACGTCTCTTAGGTACTGCCATTTTATATCCTTTATAACAATGTATTAAAATTCAACTTCAAAATCTTCCTGATCATTGTCACAATTTGGACAATAATTATAGGTACTTTTAAAAGTATTTATTTCACTCTGTAGTATGTACAAAATATCAATTTTGCCATCTAAAAACTCAATTATATCCAAATCATCTTTATCCTCGGACACCCTATCACTCAATTTCAATTTCAGCTGAGTGTGTATATCAGAGTCAAATGTCTCTCCGCATCTATCACAGCCCAATGCAAGACAACCATCAAGCTGAGCATCCAAAGTGACTTGATGATAACCACTTTTTTCCAACGTCCCTTTTAAGACCAAGCCATCATGATTGATTTCTATGGGCTTTGGCGTTGAACCTACCTTTTCAAATACGATCTCCATAAGGATACTCCTTATAGCGTATTAGTTGATCTCTCTTTGCGCAAAGAAAAAGTTGATTTCATTGATCGCATTCTCGATCGAATCAGAACCATGTACTGCATTGGCATCAATACTCTCTGCAAAATCCGCTCTGATCGTACCAGGCTCAGCTTCAGCAGGGTTTGTTGCACCCATAAGGTCTCTGTTTTTTTGCATTGCATTGTCACCTTCGAGTACCGTTACAACAACCGGCCCGGATACCATAAACTCTACAAGATCCTTGAAAAAAGGTCTTTCAGCATGAATGGCATAAAATGCTTCAGCATCCACTCTGCTTAATCTGATCTTTTTTGTGGCTGCTATTCTAAGCCCAGCCGTTTCAAATCTATCCAAGATCTTTCCTACAACATTTTTAGCTACTGCATCCGGTTTGATGATTGATAATGTTTGTTCCATCCGTATTTCCTAAGCGATTATTTACTTTATATGACACTGCCACATAGTAGTTTGGGCGAAATTATATCGAAACTTGAATTAATTTACAATTATGCTGAAAATAAAGCTATGAAATAGTGTTTGGAGAGTGTAAAGTATTAAAAAGTGAGGGTGTATGACCTTTTACAAGGCCATACATGTGAAGATTAGTCGTCGATTACAGGTCTTCTGTTTTGTCTGTCTTCCATTGGAACGTCTTCTCTCATTGGCATATCAACATCCCAGTTTTCAACACCATATTCTAGACCATCAATGTAGTTTTCACCTTTGAAGAATTCTTTATTCTCACCGGTAAATGGCATATCCCATGTGATACAACCGTCAGTTGGACAAGCTTCAGCACATGCTGGAGAGTCAAAGTGACCTACACATTCAACACATTTATCTGGATATACATAGTAGTATTCCTCACCTGTTGGATTATCATCCTCATCTACGATTGCTTCTACTGGACATTCGTCAATACAAGCTGCACAGTTGATACAAAGATCGTTAATCATTACTGCCATTTTTATTCCTTTATTTTGATATATCAAACTATAGCAAAAAAAGTTAAATAAATCTTTAATATGAAAACAATTTATTCATTTTATCACTAAACGTTCTATTTCCCAACATGGGAAATTCAGGTGTGACGGTAGTGCCTTTTATAAAGAAAGGTATTTTCTAATGTCCTTTACTCTTGTTGTCTGCTCCCATTTAAAGTCACTGTCTTCTCTTCCAAAATGGCCATAGGCTGCTGTTTTCCTATAGATAGGTCTCAAGAGATCAAGCTCTTCCATGATACCCTGGGGTGTGAGATCGAACAACGCCTTCACACATGCTTCTATTTTCTTCTCATCCACATGTGCCGTTTCATGGGTGTCTACATAGACAGATACAGGCTTGGCCACACCTATGGCATATGCCAACTGAAGGGTGACTTTTTCACATGCGCCCGCTGCAACAAGGTTTTTCGCTACATAGCGTGCTGCATAGGCGGCAGATCTGTCCACTTTGGTTGGATCTTTACCTGAAAAAGCTCCGCCGCCATGCGGACAGGCACCCCCGTAGGTATCTACAATGATCTTCCTTCCCGTAAGACCGGCATCCCCTTGAGGCCCTCCGATCACAAAACGTCCTGTAGGATTGATATGGTAGATAATATCATCATGCATCAATTCAGCAGGGATCACGGCTTTGATCACCTCTTCAAGCACCGCTTTTTGTACTTGCTCCAAAGACACATTGTCATGGTGCTGGGTAGAGACAACGATCGTATCGATCGATACCGGCTTTCCATCTACATATTTCACTGAGACCTGCGCCTTGCCATCAGGACGCAAAAACGGTACAGTGCCGTTTTTGCGTACTTCTGCAAGTTTTGCGGTTAATTTATGTGCCAGGGAGATAGGCAAAGGCATCAGTTCAGGCGTCTCCTTACAAGCATAACCAAACATCAAGCCCTGGTCACCTGCGCCGATCTCTCCGGATTCTCTGTCAACCCCCTGGTTGATATCCGGGCTTTGCTCACCTATTCCGTTAAGTACGCCAGCTGAACGGTAGTCAAACCCATACGTTGCGTTGGTATAGCCTATCTCTTTTACGACCTGTCTGGCAATTTCCTGCATAGGCGCATATGCTGTTGTTTTAAGTTCTCCGGCAATCACACAAAAACCATTGCTCACTAAGGTCTCACAAGCAACCCTGGCCTGTGGATCTTTTTCGATGATATAATCCAATATAGCATCTGAGATCTGATCAGCCATTTTGTCCGGATGGCCCTCAGTTACCGATTCACTTGTAAAAATGTATTCTTTCATTCTTAGTTCCTTCTTCTTGAAAATTGCTAAAACCAATTTTTTCATTGCCCAGCGGAAATACTTTTGGGGTGCATTTCACTCAAGCATAGCCTTTGGCCCAGACAGTTCATCAGAATTTTATAGTTTTGTTCACTGTCACTGAACTTGCAAAAATACCCCATAAGGTATTTATGCAAATTCCGCAGGTGGATCTATCCAACGTGATTACATCTTATTTTGGCGATGGATCACGCTACTCTTGGCAATTTTTTTTGCCAATTGTTCGGGCAACAGTCCCAAACTCTCTTCAACCAGTTTCGTGTTTCCATGGGTAATAAAGGCATCATCATACTCAAATGAGGTCAGGGAAATATCGACTATTTTATGTTCACTGAGCAACTCTAAAACAGCGGAACCGACACCACCTTTTTTTGCAGAATCTGAAAATACAAACCATTTTTTATACTTTTTACTGAGATTGACAAGCATCTCCTCATCCAGAGGCTTGACAAAGCGCAGATCCAAAATGGCAACTTTATCTTCAAGGAGTTCAGCGACCTTTTGGGCACGCCCTACGCCGTTGCCGTAGCCGATGAAAAGTATTGTATCGCCTTCTTGAAGCAGGTCTGACTTGCCAAGTTCATAGGTCGGACTGTCACAATCTTCTGCCATAAATGCGCCTCTTGGATACCTGAAAGCACAAGGATGCGCATAGTTTTTTGCAAATGTCATACAGTGTTTCATGCTTGTTTCATTGTACGGAGCCAAAAGTGTCATATTTGGGATAGCCCGTAAATAAGATATATCAAATGCACCCTGATGTGTTTCACCGTCCTCTCCTACGATCCCTGCCCTGTCCATGGCAAATGCGACACCCAGATCCATGAGTGCGATGTCATGGATAACCTGATCATATCCGCGTTGCAAAAAAGTAGAGTAAATGGCACAAAAGGGACTAAAGCCCTCTTTGGCAAGCGGCCCCATGGAAGTGACCGCATGCTGTTCAGCGATAGCCACATCCCAAAAACGCTCCGGATACTTCTCTATGGCTGCTGACATTCCCGTACCTGAGGGCATCGCCGCTGTCACACCCACCACTCTCTCATCTTCATCAGCAAGCGCCAACAGGTTTTCAGAAAAAATAGCTGTCGCTGATTTTACACCGGCCTTCTTGGGCACTTCACCCGTTTTAAGATCAAATGCTCCCACACCATGCCAGTGTTCTTTTGTGCCTTCAGCGATCTCATACCCTTTACCTTTGGTGGTCTGGGCATGGATGATCACCGGTTTTCCCAAAGCTTTGGCTACTTCCATGGTCTCTATAAGTGCTTCTATATCATGGCCGTCAACAGGGCCTATATACTCTATCCCCATCTCTTCAAACAAAATACCGGGGGTAATAAGCTTAAATGACTCTTCAAAACGCTTGGCCATATACGCCGCGCTCTCAGGGAGGTGTTCAAGCATCTTTTCAACCCCGCCTTTGAATCTCTGGTAAAAAGAGCCCGCCATAGTTTGAGAAAGAAGCTTGGAGATGGCACCTATAGGTTTGGCGATACTCATCTCATTGTCATTGAGTATGATGACAACCGGATACTTTCTGTCACCCAACTCATTGAGTGCCTCATAGACCATACCTGCCGACATGGAACCGTCACCTATGAGTGCTACCGGGATACGGTCTTCTCCTTTAAGGGCTATGGCTTTTGCCGCACCCACAGCCAGAGAGATAGATGTGGAACTGTGCCCGGCAACATAATAATCATACTCCGACTCTTTGGGTTTTGTATATCCGCATATCCCCCCAAAGGTACGCAGGGTTTCAAAACTTTCCCATCTTCCGGTGAGCAGTTTATGCGCATAGGCCTGATGACTCACGTCAAAAATAAACGGGTCTTTTTCAACATCAAAAACCTTATGCATGGCTACAATAAGGTCGGTAGCACCCATCGTAGACGAGAGGTGCCCGCCGTTTTTACTCACTGTCTCCAAAATCTTTTGACGGATCTCCTCAGCCAAAGTATTCAGTTGTTCTATAGAGTACGTTTTGATATTCATATATGTCTCTTTAAGTATGCATTCAATACTTTTTTTGCAAAAACCAGATGACTTTCATCCGTCTGCAATCCCAGCTCCAATGCCAATTCCTTGAGTTCTTTTTTACTCAGTTTCTTTATAGTACCATAAGGCTCTTTATCCTGAATGAACGCTTCAGGATCAAAGGGTTGGGTCTCAACCTCAGTGCTTTTGACCACCATCACTTTTTTCATTTCATTGCTTCTTTGAAGTATTGAAAGAACACATCATTCTGTTGTGCCGTACCAACAGTGATCCGTATAGCATTCATCCCATAAGAAGCAAGATTGCGTATGATGACCCCTTGCTTGAGCAGCGTATCTGCGATCTTGCTTGAATCGAGGTTGTCTTTAAACAGATAGGTGATGAAATTCGTATAACTTTCTATATAGTCAATGCCGTGCTCTTTGGCAAAATTTTCATAGCGTTTGATCTGCTCTTGATGCAGCGCAATGGACTCTTCTACAAAACTGTTGTCTTTGCAGGCTTCGATCGCAGCTGCCAAAGAGAGCGTAGTGATGTTAAATGGCGGACGCATTTTATACAGTTCTCTGATCAGGTCGCTTTGGGCAATACCATACCCTACACGCATACCTCCCAGACCATAGGCTTTTGAGAATGTACCCAGGTAGATTACATTGGGGTATGCGAGCAGATCATTTGGTTCTATGGCGTACTGTGCATCTTTGGCTGCAGCATATTCCATATAGGCACCATCTACAACGATGAGTGTGTCTTTGTCCACAGCATCAATGATCTGCAATACCGCCTCTTTGGATGTCGCATCTCCTGTAGGGTTGTTAGGAGTACACAGATAAATGATCTTTGGCTTATGCATATGGTACGCTTCCATGAACTCATCATATTTATGTGCATAGCTGGCTGTTCTGTAGATCTTTGCACCCATTTGTTTTGCATAGATCTCATACATCGCAAAGGTCACAGCAGACATCAGCACAGAGGAGTTTTCATCAAGCAGTGCGCGTGCGATGAACTCCAGCACCTGGTCACTTCCTGCACCAATGATGATATTGTCTGTGTGGACAGAATACTTTGCTGCAAGGGCATCTTTAAGTTCAAACATTGAATCATCCGGGTAAAGATGTGCTTTGCCCGCATTGGCAATGATCGCTTTTTCCACAGCAGGACTTGTGCCTATGGGGTTTTCATTGGAAGCCAGCTTGACCACATCTTCGGGGGCGATGCCAAACTCACGCACCACAAGTTCTATGGGTTTGCCAGCTTCATAGGTTTTTATATGCTCTAACACTTTATTAAATTTCATAGTTATTTCTCTTCCAACATTCTATACATCATCGGTCTCTCGTACATAAGAGCCCAGTACTTTGATTTCTTTTTTCATTTTTTCCAGGATCGGCTTCACATTTTCATCATCTTTATGCCCATGGAACTCTATAAAGAAAATGGAGTCACCTCCGACGATATGCGATTTTATCTTTGTAAGGTTCACCCCTGCCTCTTCAAAATAATTTAGAAAATCAACCAGTGAACCCGGCTTGTTGGAAAGTCTCACAAGCAGTGAAGTCTTGTCATCTCCCGAGGGTGCATTTTCAAAATCCGATATGATGAAAAAACGTGTTCTGTTGTTGCTGTCATCTTCCACATTGTTAAAACGAATCGGCAGGTTATAGAGTTTTGCAGCAATAGAGGGACATAAAGCCGCGGCCGTCTTGTCTTCTGCTGCCATCTTTGCAGCCTTTGCCGTGGACTCTACAGGCACAAGCTCAGCCTGATCCAGACCCAGATCCTGTAAAAACAGACGGCATTGACCAAAAGCTATATCTTTAGAATATATTTTGGTGATCTGCCCAAGGTCTTCAGCCACCGTAGCAAATGCCAAGTGCACATCTATCATGACTTCTGCGATGATCTTCAGGTCATAGTCTGCCAAACAATTGATGGTATCACTCACGATACCGTTGGAGGAGTTCTCTATGGGGATCACACCGAATTTAGCGGTACCCTTGTCCACTTCACGAAAGATACCCGGGATGGAGCTCATGGATATATAGGATGACATCGCACCGAATTTACTCTCAGCTGCCTGATGCGTAAAACTTGCTTCTGGACCTAAAAAAGCAACACCCTCAGGAAGCTCAAGGTTACGTGCCACAGCGAACATCTCCAAAAAAAGTGCTTCTATGGCAGCGTCAGTCAGCTTGCCCCCTGACTCTCTGTTTTTCTTTTTAAGACGGTTTAAGATCGCCTGTTCACGCTCAGGTCGATATATGGGTGCACCTGTAGTATTTTTCAGTTCACCGACTTTATGCACAAGTTCCATACGTTCGTTATAGAGTTTAAGAAGGGTATCATCTACCGTATCGATCTGTGATCTTAAATCATCTAAGGTCATCTTGGCTCCTTGCTATTTTTCTAAAAACTCTAACTCTAAACGTATCTGGTCTTCAAACGTTTCTCTTCGCCTGATCAATCTGTCAGTCCCGCCATACAAAGCAACTTCAGCCGGTTTAGAGCGTGTATTGTAATTGCTGGCCATCGTAAAGCCGTAGGCACCTGCTGAATGCACCACAATGAGATCATTGTGTTCCAGTGGCGGCAGCGGCACATTCTTGCCGAAGAAGTCACCGCTTTCACAGACAGGACCCACAACATCTGCCTCACTTTTCTCACCCTCGACGCCCACTGCTTCTATTTTGTGATAGGCATTATAGAGACTTGGGCGTATCAGATCGTTCATCCCGCCATCCACAATGACAAAACGTTTGCCGTCATTGTTCTTTTCATAGAGCACTTTTGTGAAAAATGCACCCGCATTGGCCACCATATAACGTCCGGGTTCACAAAGCAATGTCACATCAAGTCCTTTGGTGGCCTGTATGATCACTTCTGAATATTCTGCAGCAGAGATGGTGACTTCATCATCATACACCACACCTATGCCCCCACCTACATCAAAAAATTTGATATCTATTTTTATGGCCTTGAGTGAGCGTACCAGATCTGCTACGATCTCTGCTGACTCCCGGATAGGTGAAAGCTTGGTCAGCTGCGAACCTATATGAAAATGGATGCCTACGGGATTTAAGAACTCCGATTTGTTCGCATAGATATACATACGCTTTGCCATATCTATCTCTACACCAAATTTATTTTCATGCAGACCGGTAGAAATGTATGGGTGTGTCTGAGGATCGATATTCGGGTTTACCCTGATAGAGATACGCGCTTCACGTCCCAGTTCTTTTGCAACCATTTCCACACGTTTCATCTCTGCTTCAGACTCAAGATTTAAAAGCAGGATATCTTTCTCAATCGCTTCACGGATCTCATCGTCACGCTTTCCTACCCCTGAAAAGATGATCTTGTACTTATCTACCCCTGCGGTCAAAGCCCGCTTGACCTCACCGATGCTTACACAGTCTGCCCCCGCACCCAGTTTTGCCAAATGCGCAATGACAGAGAGGTTTGAGTTGGCCTTAACCGCATAATTAATAAGAGATTTCTTACCTGCAAAAGCCTCTTTGAGCGTGGTATATCTGTTTTCTATGTAGTCAAAATCATAGGCATACAAAGGTGTACCGTATTTTTCTGCCAAAGCTTTTGCATCAATTTCCATCTATCTTGTCCTGTTCACGTAAATACTATTATTTTAGGGTGATTTTATCTAAAAATGACTAAGAGTGAGCTAGTGATGCTTTAGCCGTATCATTTTGTGTCTGACACATTGACTTTTATCAAGATGT
>CAYXZY010000005.1:11767-17769 GCA_964469685.1 uncultured Sulfurovum sp.
GTGATGCTTTAGCCGTATCATTTTGTGTCTGACACATTGACTTTTATCAAGATGTCCCTGTCACCTTTTTTTCATTCAAGACTATCCCTGCCAATGAAGAAAAAGCAGTGATCAGGAAAAAAAGCAAAGAAAATGCCACGCCCCCGCTTGCTTCCATCCCCAGCAGGGTCAAACCATACACAAATGTCAACTCTCTTACCCCGACACCCCCGATACTTATGGGCAGAACAGCCACTACAGAAGAACACAGGAAAAGTGTTAAAAAGATGATCAATTGGCCCTGATGGTCTATGGCATACACGATGCACAATGCGGACAATAACTGCAAAAACTGCACCACTGCGCCTAGCATGGTCGTCTTCATAAAAATAGGCATATAATAGTTAAATGCCATAAGATTCAGCAGATAAAAAAGTGGCAAAACCACTATTGTACCGATGATCGCCAAGAGATCCAACCATGCTATCTTCCCGTAAAAATCACTAAAAAAAAACAGCACTCCTGTCATAAACAAAAGCGGTATCAGTCCGCTTACACGGTCTAGAAATGTGGCTTGTATCAGCTTTCCCGTCTTCACATCATGGCTCTTTTTTAAAAGATAGATCTTATACCCGTCACCGCCTATACCCCCAGGTAAAAACAGATTATAGAACATTCCGATATAGTACAGTTTCAGTGCCTGGACCTCAGGGATATTTACATTGATGTGTTTAAAATAGATATTGAGTCTGACTGAACTCAATATTTTCGAGAGATTAAAAAAGAGCAGTGCCAACAGCAGATAGACACTATTGGCATGCATGATGATCTTTACAACATAGTCAAGATCAACTTTGGAAAAAACCCAATAGAGTGCTATCAGTGTGAAGGATAACTTGAGTGCACCTGTGAAATATTTTCTTTTATTGTTCAACAACAAATGTCTCTTTGATCGTATAAGGTGTTTTATTTTGAGACTCATAGTACGTTCTCATAATGAGCTCGGCAATAAACCCGGTGGTAATGAGCTGGATTCCTGCTATGACCAATACAATACCCAGGGTAAGCAATGGTCTGTTCCCAATGTCCTCACCAAATATTTTGAGCATAAGAAGATAGAAGTTGATCAGCATTCCAATAGAAAATGCCCCGACACCCAGTCCGCCAAAGAGGTGCATAGGTCTTGTTTTATACTTTTGCATAAACAACATAAGAAGCAGATCACTCACCACTTTAAAAGTTCGTCCCAGACCATACTTGGATTCTCCGTGTATACGGGCGTGATGCTTCACATCCATCTCCACGATCTTGGCACCGTACATCTTTGCAAGGACAGGTATGAACCTATGCAGTTCTCCGTAGAGTCCCAGGTTCTTGGCCACAGCACTTTTATAGACCTTCAATGTACAGCCATAATCATTCAGGTACACCCCGGTAGTACGGCGTATGATGAAGTTGGCTATTTTACTTGGGATCTTACGTAAGAACATCCCGTCCTGACGCTTCATTCGTCTGCCCGCTACCACATCCCAGTTTTCATCTTCGAGCTTTTGGATCATCAGAGGGATGTCGCTTGGATCATTCTGCAGATCTCCATCAATCGTAGCGATCAGTTCACCCTCAGCTGCTTCTATCCCTGCTGCCATGGCCTGTGTTTGACCACTGTTTCGTGTAAAGACCAAAATCTTGGTGCGTTCATCAGCCAATGACTTCATTTTCTCAACGGTGTGATCTGTTGATCCGTCATCGACCAATATAAATTCATAGTCAATGCCTGCCAATGCTTCGCGTACAGCTTTAAAAAGAGGTTCAACATTCTCCTCTTCGTTCATCATGGGTACTACAAGTGAAAGTTTTTTCATGTTAATCATCTCCTACGGTGATAAGGGCAAAGCCATTTTTTCTATACAATGTTTCATAGACTTTAAAATCTTTTAATTTGGTGATCTTGGTAAAGACAATCTCTCCCTTGATTGGTTTTCGTTTTGATACCAACCCTTCATAATACACATTAAACGTTGGCGTATTGACGCCGTACATAACAATGTTCTTATACCCTCTGCTTTTTGCCAGCAATCCTGCTTCCTTGATCGGCAGTTGCATCAGTTTACCGTATGTAGGTATGATAATGTAATTGACACTGACGATCATTGCTGCTGCCAGTCCCACTACAATCAACTCTTTTTGCTTGACACGCAGCAGCAATACCAACAAAAAGATCAGTGTGGCAATGATGTACAGACGGTACCAGCTATCAAATGTCTCATACGCATTATCTATGAGTACCTTGGCAAGTGCATCCCTTATGCTTTCTTTAAAAAGTGTGGCGATATCCGGCAAGAAGAGCAAGAATACCAAGAGAATCACTACAGGATAAATAAGCCATGACCTGCTGATATCTTTGGATACATAAAAAGCAGCGAGTATAAAAAGAGGTGTATATCCATAGATGACATAATGCGGCAGCTTGGTACCTGATAGAGAGAAAAACACAAAGACAAACACAAACCATATCAGTAAAAAACGTTTCAGGTCGTCACTGAAGTACTGTTTCATATCAGCCAATGCTTTAAGTGCCAAATAGGTAAACGGCATCATGCCGACTATCAGCACAGGAATAAAATAAAACAATGTTCCTCCATGGCTTTCCATGGCATTGCTAAAACGTGACACATTATGCTTTAAAAAGAATCCGTCAATAAAGGCTTGTCCCTGTGCTAAATACTCTGCAATGTACCATGGCAGGACAATGACAGAAAATAGAAGAATACCTACAGGGTCAAATACCATTTTTACCCAATCCATGAGCTGTTTCTTGCTAAGATAAAACAGAAAACTGACAACCAAAGGAATCATAATCGCCACGGGCCCTTTGGTCAACGCCCCCAAACCTATAAAAGCAAATACCCAGTACAGATACGCTTTTTTCTTCTCTTTATCATACAAATAGATACCGAACATTGAAAGTGCAATAAAGAGATTTAACAGTGCATCGGCAATGGCAGCTTTTGCTATCAGGTTGATCTGCAATGAAGCGATCATAAAAAGTGATGCAAAAAATGCAGTGTGCTTATCTGCTACCCTGGATACAAAGAAATATATCGTCAATGCCCAAAAACTCCCTGCCAGTGCAGAAGGAAGTCGAAATGCAAACTCATTGATACCAAAAAGTTTGACACTGAGCAACTGCAGCCAATAGATAAGGATAGGCTTGTCAAAACGCAGCTCGCCGTTAAGATAGGTGGTAATATAGTCTTTACCTGCCAGCATTTCACGGGTAGCCTCACTAAAGGCACCTTCATCAAGGTCAAACAGGGGCACAAAAGGCAGCGGCAGGAAGAACGCAAAAAAGATAAATACAGCCAATACTGTCAATGGGTATCGATATACAAACACTAAGAATCCTGCCGTTTAAAATAATGCAAATACAATAACAAAGCCACCATAGTTCCAAGGAATGAAGCAAAAATAACATCACTCATATAATGCGCGGTCACAACCACCCGACTAAATGCTATTATAGCACCCAAAGGTAAAAAAACGTATTTCCATTTCGGGAATAGCAAACTTAGTGCCACAGCCGTTGAAATGACTGTAATGGTGTGTCCTGACGGGAAAGATACAAGTTTGGGTGTGACCTCAAACCACTGAAACCCATAGAGATGGTCTTCAAAAAAGAGTTTAGGTCTTGCTCTGCCAAACGGTACTTTAAACAACCAGACCAAGACACCTGCTACCAGGTTGGTAACAAAGATATACTTTGCCATCAGTGCCTCTTTGGCTTTATGCACTTTTCTAAAATAGACCCAAAGTATCAGTGAAGGAACAAAGTACCATGCACTGTTTCCAAATGTTGTAAGGAATGAAAAAAAAGCTTTAACATACGGGTCTTCATGTGAATGAAAATACAATGCAAGATCTCTGTCAAGATAGACATAACTCAGCACTGTCAACAGTACTGTCATAAAGAAATACAGCAGTATAGTTTTACGTAAAGCGGTCACATTGATCCTTTATCTGTTCGTGAGTGTATTAAATCATAGTTTTGATAACACCCCGATGATACGCCATCCCATGCTGTCAAATACAACCTTGATACCATACCCAAAGTCATGCCAGTCTTTTCTCATCTGTGTTGTACACGTATAGCGCATACCCCCACAAAATAATAATGGGCAACAGCGTAGAGACCTCCGGAGGCAACACCCCGTTCGCTCCTATCTGCCCCAGCCCAAACAAGAGCCCCCATATGACAAAGGTTGCCCCCAAAGAAAGCGCAATGTCTCCACCCAGATTTACCATCCTTGCATGGGAGGGCAGTTTGAAGAAAAGGATGATCATGAGTGCCAACGCAAAGAGCGGTACGAAGATTTTATCATACAGAGAAAAGCGGATTTTATCTGAGTTCACATGTTGCTTTTGCAGTAGTTTCCATGTATTAAAGGCGTCTATGACATTGAGTGCTTTTCCTTCATGCAGTGACTCTATGATCTTGGGTTTATAGCCCTGCAGCGTCTTGATGCTCTGTTTGTACTCCACCTCATAGTGCTCCAGTTCACCCTTGTCATACACATGTGTTTTCAGTATGGCATCCTGTGCATCCCATTCATAGCCGTCAAAGGTAGCGAATGAAGCATTGATAGTGTAGCGTACCTGATGTCCTTCGACTTTAAAGATGGTGATATCTTCTATCTTTTTTTCTATTGGATCAAGGTCTTTGATGTACACAAATGTGTCATTGTACTTAAAGAACAGATCTTTCACGTCATAAGCACCCATCTGATTTTTGAGCAATAGCGCCGCCTTGTCCTTGGCATAGGAAAACTCGGTTGTATGCAAAAATGTGAAAACAGCATACGTTACAGATGCGACAAACAGCAGCGGCCACAAAAGTCTTTTCTTGTCATACCCAAAGGCATGGAATGCACCCATGGTATTGTTTTTGACCAATGAGACCTTTGTCATGATCACAGAAAAAACGATGGCAAGGGGATAAATAAGGCTTAATGCCTCCTGCCACCTGTAAAAAATGTACAGTATCTGGTAGTTCCCTGCTACATTCAAGGATTGTATATGCTGAAAATAATCTATAAGAGCAAAAGCAAAAGAGAGACCAAACAATATGGCTAAAAGATTTTTCAAGTAAAGTCTGGACAGATAGATAAAATACAGTGCGGGTGATGACAAACTCATAAGCCGGAACTTTCAAGTCCTTCTATGGACTTTAAAGAATACTTTGACTTCACTTCAATCAATTCTTCATCCATCAATGCTTTGCAGGCTTCCGAGATATGCGGTACAAGTCTTTCCAATGCCTGCTTTTCTTCGCTGTTAAATTCATGCAAGACATAGTCAGCGACCTGCGATTTATGTTCAGGCTTACCGACACCTACCCTGACCCGAATATACTCTTTTGAAATGCTGGCGTCTATAGATTTGAGTCCATTATGCCCACCATGTCCTCCACCTTTTTTAAATCGCAAAGCCCCAAAAGGAAGGTCGATGTCATCATGGATGACGATCACTTGTTCAAGGGGTATTTTAAAAAAATCTTTCACAGCCTGCACAGACTTGCCTGAAAGGTTCATATAAGTAGCAGGTTTTAATAAAAATGTATTACCGGTACGAAAAAGTGTACCATGAAAAGAAGTTTTGGAAATGTCTCTGGCAGACAGGTCATCAACAAGTTTGTCAATGACCTTAAATCCAATGTTGTGACGTGTCTCTTCGTATTGTGATCCCGGATTACCCAGGCCTACGAACAAAACCATAGTGACTCCTTCAAAGTGAACCAGTCATTCAGTCCTCTTACAAAGAGAACACCACTCTCATTGTTTAAAAATTATCAGGCCTTACTTGGCTTTGATCACACCACAGATGGCAACATCAGGTCTATCCATCAATCTGCAGTTTGCCGGAGCTTCAACATCTCTTACCAAGATAGATTCATCTCTGTCCAGCGGCGCAACATCCAGATCAAAATTCGCAGGCATATCTTCTACTGTACCTCTTACTTTTAATCT
>CAYXZY010000006.1:0-10246 GCA_964469685.1 uncultured Sulfurovum sp.
ATGACAATCCAATATACGGATCCTCTGCGCCGATCACTTCCATATCATACTTGGTAAGGTAGTTGGTCAAGATGAGTGCCAACTCAGGGTCATCCTCAATTATGAGTATTTTAATCATCTTTTATCCTTTTATTTTTCACTGTAATCTAAATATACTTTGGTAATAGCGATCAAAAATGAGGTCATCGCCGGTCCCAATATCATTCCCCAAAAACCATGGGAACTCATGCCTGCCAATATGGAAAAGAATATCACAATAGAGTTAATCTGTATAGTGCTTTTAAGCAGATCTTCTTTAATGATCTTGATGATCATAGGTTTAATGAAAGTATCTGCAATGACTGAGATCACGATCACCGAATATGTGGCGATAATGATCGCTGTATGCGAATCGATCTTTGTCCAGGCATACAGTGAGACCGGTGCCCAGACAATGATCCCCCCTACGATAGGGATAAGCGAGGCAAACCCGTAAATAACGCCAAAAAGCAAACCATTGAACCCAAAATATCCCATAATCATCCCAAAAAGAATACCTTCAAAAATAGCTGTCACAATGATAGAATAAAAAACAACCTCCATCGTAGCCGATATTTCTGCCAGCATTTTGCTGCCCTTTGCAGGGGGTACTGGCAAAAGTTTCAAAAGAATTTCAAAAAACCGGTCTCCGTAAAAGTTAATAAAAAAATAAAAAACCACCACAAAAAACATGTTTTTCATAAAACCCAATCCTGCACCACCGACCATCGTGATGTAATGGGTCGACTCCTGAATATACTCTGAAACCTTCGCATCACTGAGGTACTGCTGACTCATATCTCTAAAAAAAGGAACCTGTTCTACAAATACTTTGACCGCATGTATGGTCTCCTTGATCCCCGCTTCATCGATCTTGGACAGATACTCCACACCCACTGTACCCAGGTAGACAATAGGGGCAAACAAAAGTACGGAAAGCAAAAAGGTAGATATGGCTGAAGAGATCTTCGCCGAATCGGTCAATGCTACAAGTTTTTTACTTAAGTTGAACGTCGCCATGGTAAGCAGGATTGCTATGGTGATCGAAAGTAAAAAAGGCTGGTAGACTGAGTAGGCACCTATGAGCCCCAGAACAAAAAGTGCTGTAACAAGCAAGGTTGTTTTATTCATCAAACAATCCCTGATCCAGTCCGCCTAACTTAAAATGTTCATAACTCTTTTGTGTCGCTATACGCCCGCGTGCCGTTCTTTCTATGTATCCGTTCGCAATAAGGTATGGCTCCAGAACATCTTCTATGGTCCCTTCATCCTCACTCAAGGCGGCACTGATAGTGCTAAGTCCCATAGGCTTGTTTTTTGCAGAGACCAGGAGTTCCAAAAGCTGTATGTCCTGCTCATCGAACCCAAGGTTGTTCACCCCCAGCTGATCCAGTGCATATTTGGCACGTTCAAGGCTTATCTCTTTTTCATCAAGAACCTCAGCAAAATCACGTACACGCTTCAGCAGCCTAAGGGCGATCCTCGGTGTACCGCGACTTCGTCCGGCCACCTCAACGGCCGCATCCTCCAAGGCAAGCTTTCCCAGCTTGTGTGAAGCCTGAGTGACGATCTTGGCCAACTCCGCAGGCGTATAGAACTGCATCCTGAAATGCATACCAAAGCGTTCACGCAGAGGGTTGGACAACATCCCGGCACGTGTGGTCGCACCAATGAGCGTGAAACGCGGTAAGTCTATCTTCACCGTTTGCGCAGCAGGGCCTGACCCTATGATGATATCCAGTCTGAAATCTTCCATTGCCGGATACAGTATCTCTTCTATGGCAGGGCTCATACGGTGGATCTCATCTATGAACAGTATATCGCCCTCTTCGATGTTCGTAAGCAGTGCTGCGAGGTCCCCGGCTTTTTCTATCATCGGTGCAGCGGTGGTCTTGATGTTCGCATTCATTTCAGAGGAGATGATGTTCGCTATGGTGGTCTTTCCCAAACCCGGAGGGCCAAAAAACAAGATGTGGTCCAATGCCTCTTCTCTTTTTTTGCTGGCTTCTATAAAGACTTTTAGATTCTTTTTTATCTTCTCCTGCCCGATATACTCATCCCAGGATGAAGGGCGAAGTGTGACCTCATAAGATGTCTCTTCGGCAAAACGCTCTATTTCAACCATGCGCTCCATTAATACGTGTATTCCTCACTTGGAAATTCACGGGACTTCACCTCATTTCGGTAGGCTTCCAAACCTTCGCGTATATGTTTGGCACCATCCATATACTGCTTGACGAACTTCGGCTTAAAGGCCTCAAAGAAACCGAACATGTCTGACCATACCAGCACCTGTCCATCTGTCACATTCCCCGCACCTATACCAATGGTAGGTACCGACACTGCCTCAGTGATGGCCTTGGCAGCTTCTTCCTTCACGCCTTCAACCACAATGGCAAATACCCCTGCAGCCTCCAGTGCTTTTGCATCTTCCACCAAAGCGTCTATGTCCTCTTGGTCTTTCCCGCGTATCTTATAGCCGCCGTCACTGCGCAAAAACTGTGGCATGAGTCCTATGTGTCCCAGTACCGCAATGGAGTTTTTTGTCAGGGCTTCAACCACATGTGCCCTGTCTTTTCCGCCTTCGACTTTGATCGCCTGTGCATTGGTCTCACGGTACGCCCTTGTAGCATTGTGCAAGGCATCTTCGACTGTAGAGTATGACCCAAAAGGCATATCGAGCACCACCAGGGGTAGTTTTGCACCGTTACATACAGCCTGTGTATGGTAGATCATCTGATCCATGGTTGCCGATAGCGTATCTTCTTTGCCAAGAAAGCTCATATTGAGGCTGTCTCCAACCAGGATCATCTCTACTTCACCGTCAAAAAGCTGTGCAAAAAGCGCATCATACGCTGTCACCATGGTAATAGGCTCAACACCTTTCATCTTTGCGATGGTACTTAAGGTTACTTTTTTTTCTATTTTAGGGGTATGAATACTCATTGTCTTCCTAGAATGACATCAACATGCGCTGTCAAAATTATAATTTTACTCATTTTATCATATAATGTTAAAAATAATACAAAAAGAGCTTATATTGAAACATTTAGTCGCCTATATCACCACAGGATTCCCTTCCGCATCTTTTACAGTGGATGCTGCACTTGCACTGGCAGAAGCCGGTGTAGATACCTTGGAACTGGGCATGCCTTTTTCAGACCCTGTGGCGGATGGACCGGTCATTGAAGCGGCCAACCTTAAAGCCTTGCAAAACGGATTTAAACTGAATGACCTTTTTCAGGTCTCTACTCAGATCACCCCGCACATAGACACACTCTGGATGGGCTACTTCAATCCTTTTTACCATAAAGGGATGGATCACTTTATCGCAAAAGCCAAAGAGACAGGCGTGCATGGGTTCATCATTCCGGATCTTCCCTTTGAAGAAGCCAAACCATACAAGCCAGACATTCAGGCTGCGGGTCTAAGTCTCATTGACTTTATTGCACCTACAGACTCTGAAGCACGCATCAAAGAGATCGTGACAGATGCACAGAAGTTCATCTATCTGGTTGCCTATGCAGGTATTACCGGGGCTGGGCAGAGTGAAGATCTGCAGCCTGTCATTAGCAACATTAAAAAATACTCTGATACCCCCGTCTATGTAGGTTTCGGTGTGGATCAACATACGGCCAAAGAGAAAGCAAAAGGTGTGGATGGGGTCATCGTAGGTTCTGCGTTTGTGAAAGTCCTTTCAGACGAGAGCCTGAGCGACACCCAAAAGATCAGCAAAATGGCTGCCATTGCCAAAGAGATCAAAGAAAAGATCAATAGCAATCAATAGACAATAACTCTGTTCTTCCCTTGCTCTTTGGCGATATTCACTCCCAGTTTAGCCTGTTCAAACAACTCCTCAACAGTCCTGGCGCCCATAAGATTATGGTGCATCACCACCCCGCCGATACTTACGGTGACATTGATTTTGTCTCCATTGTTCAAAAGGTATTTCTGTTTCTCAATCTTCTGTCTTAGTCCATCAAGTGCGATCTTGGTATTGACATTGGTGGTATTGTAAAAGATGATGCCTATCTGGCCATCTTCCATATCTGCCACAAGATCACTTGTACGGAAATTCTCCCCTATCAACTTTGCCGTCATTTCCAGCACTGTGTAGGCAAGTTTGGAGCCATACTTCTCCTTGATCTGGTCAAAATCATCCACTTCCAACGCGGCAATGAGAAAAGGAACCTGGTTACGTTTTGCCAACTGCAGCAAAATCTTGCCTGCTTCAAAAAAGAAATCCGCTGTATACATACCGGTACTTTTATTCTGTAGGTTACTCATGGCTATTTTTCCTTCTGCATTCTTTACATGTAAGTATACCCTATACTGTGGCATTATTCACTTACTTTTTTGCCAGAATTGACGGCGCTGTCCTGCCTTGCGTCATAGGGAACAACACAAGCACTTTCCAATCATTACCCTTAAATTTATTAGAGTATAATACTTCAAATTTAACGAAGGCTAATACACTCATGGAACACTTGGTTTGGAATATTGACCCCACGCTCTTACATCTGGGGCCGCTTCAGCTTCGCTGGTATGGCATATTGTTTGTAGGGTCTTTTTTTCTTGGAGCCCTGATACTCAACTGGATCTACAAGCGTGAAGGCAAAGACCCTGCAGTTGTCGAAAACCTGCTCATATACCTTATGGTAGGTGCGGTGATAGGCTCAAGACTGGTACATTGTTTTTTTTATGAGCCAGAGTTCTACCTCTCCCACCCACTTGAGATCCTGTATGTATGGAAAGGCGGACTGGCAAGCCATGGCGGGCTTTTAGGGGTCTTCATCTCCATGTATCTTTTTGCCAGAAAATACAAAGAGTCCTATATGTGGATTGTCTCGCGTGTGGCCATTCCAGGTGCCCTAACGGCTGCTTTCGTACGCTTTGGGAATTTCTTTAACTCTGAGATACTCGGAAAACCTTCTGATGCACCCTGGGCTATCATTTTTGAGCGTGTTGACCTCATACCCCGTCATCCCGTACAACTCTACGAAGCATTTTCATACCTGGCCATATTGCTCATACTTGTTGCTGTCTACAAAAGGGTCACACCGGACTTTGCCACCAAAATACTCCCGGGTGTTTTTCTTGTCCTCTTGTTTACCGTACGTTTTTTACTCGAGTACACCAAAACACGTCAGGCTGCCTACACCACAGACATTCCATTTACAACAGGACAGATGTTAAGTATACCTTATATAATACTTGGTATAGTGTGGATACTATGGGCATACAAAACCAAAAGCAGCGAACAGTCACAATAAAACTTTGAAAAGGTCGAAACATGACTAAGATAATGAATGAGACAGATCAGAAATATGCACTGGGTATAGATATTGGTTCCACCACCGTCAAATATGTCGTCTGTGACAAAGACTTCAATATCCTGGCCAAAGCATACACCGCTCACGACACCAAACAGGCACCCACACTTTTAAAACTACTTGAAGAACTGAGCGATACCCAGCCCCACATTTTCAAGCACATACACAAGTCTTACATCACCGGCTCCGGTGCGACGCGTATCGCCCCTACGATCAATGCACGTTTTGTCCAGGAGGTCAACGCTGTTGTCCTGGCAGTAGAGCATAACCATCCCGATGTAAGAGCCGTCATAGAACTTGGCGGGCAAGATGCGAAGATCATCCACTTCAAACAAAGTGAAGATGGCAAAAAGTCCGTCCTTACTTCTATGAATGACAAATGCGCCTCTGGTACAGGTGCCACCATAGAAAAATGTACCATGAAAGTCGGTATGGAAGCTGAAGATGTGCAAAAACTCACTTTTCAGACCGATAAACTTCACCATGTGGCTGCCAAATGCGGTGTCTTTGCCGAGACGGACATTGTCAACCTGGTAAAAACCTCTGTACCGAGTGACGAGATCATGAACTCACTGGCAGATGCCATTGTCATGCAAAACCTTACCGTACTGACACGGGGTAACACACTCATGCCAAATGTGCTTTTGCTCGGAGGGCCCAATACCTACTTGCCTTTCTTGCAGGAGTGCTGGCGTATGCGTATCAGAGAGATCTGGGATGAACGTGGCGTGTCATATGACCCCGACAAGATCAACGAACTCATTAATGTCCCTGACAATGCACAGTACTATGCGGCCTTGGGTGCTGTGATCTTCGGGGAGGGTGAAGCGAACAACGACAAAGACTTCAGCGGACTCATTCAGCTCAAAACACTGGTAGACAGCGGTGGCAAAACGGACAATGACAACAACGATGCACCTCTTGTAAACAGCCCTGAAGAGTTGCAGACATTTAAAGATGCCTATACCATCAAACCTTTTGTCGCACCTGTACTGACAGAAAAAACGACATGTTTCCTGGGTATAGACGGAGGCTCTACTTCCTCCAAAGCTGTCCTTTGTGATGAAGAAGGCAAGATGCTTTTAAAGGTCTATCAGCTTTCCAAAGGCAACCCCATTGAAGACACCCTTGAACTGCTTCGGGAGATACAGGCCAAAGACCCTCACGGGTATTATGATATCAAAGGGCTTGGGGTCACAGGGTACGCAGCAGATGTCCTTGGCGGTGCCTTGAATGCTGATGCCAATATCATTGAGACCATTGCCCATATGAAGTCTGCACAACACGAATTTGGCGAGAGCATCAATGTCATTTGTGACATCGGCGGACAAGACATCAAAGTGCTCTTTATGGAAAACGGCATGATGAAGAACTTCCGTCTGTCCAACCAGTGTTCAGCAGGCAACGGTACCCTGCTTCAGTCCATGGCAAAACAATTCGGTGTCCCCGTGGAAGGCTTTGCAGATATTGCCTTTGCAGCCAAACAGGCACCTATGTTCAACTATGGCTGCGCGGTATTTTTGGACACAGACAGGGTCAACTTCCAAAAAGAAGGCTATACCAAAGAAGAACTTTTTGCAGGTATCTCCAAAGTACTGCCTAAAAATGTCTGGCAGTATGTGGTGCAAGCACCCAACCTTGCTGCGTTTGGTGACCACTTCGTCCTGCAAGGCGGTACACAGTACAATCAGGCTGCCCTCAAAGCCCAGGTAGACTACATCAAAGAGAAGGTTCCCCATGCCAGAGTGGACGTGCACCCACACCCGGGTGAAGCAGGGGCCTACGGGGCTGCCATAGAAGCAAAAGATGTGGTCAAGCAGCGCGGGTATGCTACATTTTCCGGGATGGAAGAAGCCTTACAGATGACCTATACATCCAGAACTGATGAAGAAACACGCTGTACCTTTTGCAGCATCAACTGTTCACGCACCTTCATAGACACCAAAACCCCCAGCTCTGAGACGGTACGCTACATCGCAGGATTCTCTTGTGAAGAGGGTACCGTTGAGTCACATGAGGCACTCAAAAAACTCAAAGATTCCAGAAAAGATCTACAAAAAACGATTCCCAATCTTGTCAAAAAAGAGTCCGTAGAACTCTTCAGGTCAACCTATACACTTGAGCCAGCTCCCTCAGCCCACACACAGATCACTGAGCAGCAAGTCAAAGTGACCCTGGGTGGGTGGGGACCAACCTTGCGCAAAACCGTACAAAGAGATTTTGCAACAAGTTCCCTACAGGACAAAGCCTATAGGCGCAATGTCAAAGTCGCCATCCCCAAAGTGTTGAATATCTACTCTCTTGCGCCTTTCTTGCGTACTTACCTAGAAGCGCTTGAGGTGGCCGACAAGCACATCGTTTTCTCTGACTTTTCCAATGAAGACATGTATCTTGAAGGGGCCAAATATGGCTCGGTAGACTCCTGCTACCCTGCAAAAGTAGCACAGTCGCATGTCTATGCTTTACTCTATGAAAAGAAATTTGCCAGAAGGAACTTCGAGTATCTGTGGTTCCCAGCCGTTACGGAACTGCCCGGTTATGTAAAACACACTATGGGTCAGACCTCCTGTCCTATCATTTCGGGTACACCCAAGGTGGTTTACTCTGCTTTTACCAAAGAGAAGAACCTCTTTGAAGAGAAGAACATAGACTATGTGGAAGACCCGCTGAACTTTGACAACAAGGTGTTGCTCAAGAAACAACTCTTCAACACATGGAAAAACAAATTACGCATCACCGAAGATGAAAGCAACTGGGCTGTAGACCAAGCCTGGAAAGCCCTGGCCAAAAATGATGAAGATATCATGCGGGAAGGACGGCAGATCCTGGATGATGCCGTAGCCAATGATGAGGTCGTCATCCTGCTTCTGGGTCGCCCCTACCACTCTGACCCGGGGATGAACCATGAAGTGCTGGATGAATTTCAGTCTTTAGGGTTTAAAACACTGTCCATGCGTGCCATCCCCAAAGATGAAGCGTACCTGATGCGTTACTTCGGTGCCGACGTCGCACAAGAACGCGTCACATCAGCGTATGATATACGCGATGTATGGGCAGAGAACTATTCTACAAACTCTGCACAGAAAGTCTGGGCAGCCAAATTTGCTGCGCGTCACCCCAATGTTGCTGTGCTAGATCTCAGTAGCTTCAAGTGCGGGCATGATGCCCCTACCTATGCCATCATAGACAAGATACTGGGCAGCTCGCGAACCCCGCACTTGACACTGCATGACATCGATGCGAACAAGCCTGGAGGTTCCATAAAAATACGGGTAAAGACCTTTGCCTATACACTGGATCAATACAAACGACAATTATCACAGCGCCATAAAAAACAGGCACAACAAAATCAGGAAAATACACACGAAAAGGAGCTCGTATGAGTGTTGCATGCAGTACAGTAAAGATGACAGACAAAAACGGTGATTTGAACTTTCTCAACCAGGAAGCGACGCAATGGCAAGATGTACCCAAAGAGCCCATAACCTACGCACCAAAAGAGGAAACCGTCATGCTCGTGGGCGGCTTGACCATTTTGCAGGACAAACTGATAGAAACTGCCCTTCACTCCATAGGGGAAAACTTTGTCGCGCTGCCCAATCCGGACTTTGAGTCTTTCCAAAAAGGCAAAGCATTTGGAAACAGAGGACAGTGCAACCCTACCTACTTTACCGTTGGCAATTTGGTCAAATATCTGCAAAACCTGCGTGATGAAAAAGGCATCCCTGCCGAAGAGATCGTCAAAAAGTATGTCTTCGTGACTGCAGGCGGCTGTGGCCCCTGCCGTTTTGGAATGTATATCACGGAGTACAAAAAAGCCCTGCGTGATGCCGGTTTTGACGGATTTCGTATCACCTCTTTTGAACACAACAAAGGGATCTTTCAGGAATCAGACGAAGAGGATCTCCTGAACCTCACCCCGAAATTTTTCATTACGCTGGTCAAAGCCATAGTCATTGGGGATATTCTCAATATCCTTGGCTACAAAATGCGTCCCTATGAGGTAGAAGCAGGGGCAGTTGATGCTGCCATGGATGCCTGCCGTCTTCATATTTCACAGGCATTTGAAGAGAAGAGAAACTTTACCAAAGCCCTTTGGGAGTGCCGAAAGATCCTTGAACAAGTTCCTTTGAACCGCTTGCAGCCCAAAGCAAAGGTCATGGTCATGGGTGAGTTCTGGGCAGCGATGACAGAGGGTGACGGCAACTACAATCTGCACAGATTCCTGGAAGCTGAAGGGGCTGAGTGCATCCCTCAACCGGTGATGAACCGTTTGATGCTGAGTATCTGGGAGGCAGAACACAAACTCACCAAACAAGAGACCCTCGCAGTCGATACTGACAAAAAAGTGGACTTTTCAACCATGAAGACCCGAATGCTTATCAAGCTGGCCAAAATTGCAGTAAAAACGCACTTTAAGATGTATGCCAAGGCCATAGGCCTACATGACTATGAGATCCCGGATATGGAGAAACTCGCCGACATCGCCAAAGCATACTATACGCTTGACTGTGAAGGAGGAGAAGGTCACTTGGAAGTGGCGCATCTCATTGAGTCTGTCAAAGACAACCTTTCACATCTGACCATCTCTGTCAAACCCTTTGGGTGCATGCCAAGCTCTGCAGTCAGTGACGGCGTACAATCTCTTGTCACCAGCCGCTTCCCTTCAGCCAACTTCCTCGCCATAGAAACCTCAGGAGAAGGCGCAGCAAACTTCTACAGCCGCGTACAAATGGCCCTGTTCAAAGCAAAACAGTCTGCCAAAGAGGAGTTTGAAGCACTGAACATGCCTGAGAATGTGCCTGAAAAAGTCAATAACTATTTGTATCAGCCACACAACAAACAAGCAGGGACTGCTGCAAAACTTGTGGCGAGTTTAGGGGTCTAGGACTCCC
>CAYXZY010000006.1:10346-16203 GCA_964469685.1 uncultured Sulfurovum sp.
AAACAAGCAGGGACTGCTGCAAAACTTGTGGCGAGTTTAGGGGTCTAGGACTCCCGACATTATGTAGTTGTTAAGCACTCTTGAGTACTGTTGGTATATCTATCTCGTATGGATTTGTTTTCACATTCAGTACTTCTACTGCTACTATGTCACCTTCTTGGTTATAGTCCACTATCACACCATCATTTTTTTCTTCACTTTCTATCACTGTATCATCTGTAAACTGTACATAAATATTATCTGTTTCATTATCATATATAATTTTCATTTACAACCTTTCTTTCTCATATTTCTATCAAAGTAAGCCGTAACAACTATCATAGAGATAGGATTTACAACTACTTTTAAACATCTATTTTCATTCTCTTTTATCGTTGAAAAAAGATTCACTTCATTGGGTGCTTTGACAACTTTCAAAGATGGATTCTCAGACGTATTTTCAATCCACTCTTCTTTAATCGCCCTAGCTCTTATCACGTCTAAGGCATGTTGACTTAATCTGTATTTCATGTGTTCATTATAACTAAGCAAAGAAAAAATGTCAAAATTTGCTACTACTTCTCCTCTGTCTTATGCACCACCTCAGCCAAAGCCTCTTCACTACTCTCATCTATCTCTAATTCTTCAAATCTTCCTGCATCTTTATCTTCAAAGATACTCTTATCTAGCTCTTTTTCACTCTTAGCCACCACACAGGTAACCACGGCATCACCGGTGACATTCACTGAAGTACGTACCATGTCAAGCAGTCTGTCTACACCTAAGATGAGTCCTATGCCTTCTACAGGCAGGCCTACCTGCACAAAGACCATGGAGAGCATGATGAGTCCCACACCAGGTACACCTGCTGTTCCTATGGAGGCAAGTACGGACATGAGTATCACCGTAAGGTAGCCACTGATACCCAGCTCCACCCCATAGACATTGGCTATAAAAACAGTGGCGACTCCTTGCATGATGGCAGTACCGTCCATGTTGATGGTTGCTCCAAAAGGTACAGTAAAAGATGCCACAGAGTTGTCAACACCCATACGCTTGGTGACTGACCTTAAGGTTACCGGGATGGTAGCGTTGGACGATGCCGTAGAAAAAGCAAAGACCTGCGCATCTCGTATTTTACTTAAAAACATACGCGGGCTAAGCCCCGAGAAGAGCTTGAGTACCATCATCAGTGTACCAAAGAGATGGAACAACAATGCTCCTACAAGCACAAACACGTACATAGCAAGCTGAGACAAAAGATCCAACCCAAGTTCTGCCACAGCTTTAGCCAAAAGTGCGAAGACTGCGTAAGGGGCGACAAACATCACCATGTTCACCATGTGCATCATCGCTTCATTCATCACCTCAACACCTTCTGCGATGCTTTTGGCCTTTTTGCCCACCATCAACAGTGAGATACCAAGCAGTATGGAAAAGAAGATGATCTGCAGCATATTGCCCGAAGCAAACGCATTGACAACGTTGTCAGGGATAATGTTGATCAGCACCTCTGAAAGTGGTGGGGCTTCTTTGCCGCTAAACGCTGACGCTTCTGCTGTAGGGGTGTTAAAAAATGGTATCACCAAAGCTGCAAGGCCTATGGCAGTAGCTATAGCGATGGCAGTGGTCATCATATACAATCCAAATGACTTAGCCCCGACCTTTCCCAATTTGCTTACATCCCCAATGCCCAGTACCCCCGAGATTAGTGAGAAGAAGACCAGAGGTACGACAAGCATTTTAAGTGCGGTGATGAACATCTTGCCTATGATGTAAAAAAGCCCGCCTACGATGTATTCGCCTGTGAAAGAGCCCTCGGTATTGAGTCCGCTTAGATTGATGATCAACCCGACTACAATACCCAGCGCCATGGCTATCAGAACTTTTTTGGTCAGTGTCATACTTTCTCTCCACTTATGTTGATTGCTATCATTTGACCTATTTTTGTCTCAGGGTCTACCTTGACATTGATGATCTCCCCCAGGAAAGATACTGTAGCCATGGTCTCTCCAGCTTGCTGTTCTAGCTCTAATACCTCAGCTTTATAGTGTGTATCCTTTTTGAGCAGTACCTCTTTGAGCGTGCCGTCTTTTACAATGCTTCCCTGTTCAAGTATCATCACCCTGGAAGCCAAAGCAAACACGGCATTGACATCATGACTCACCATGATCGTTGTGGTACCAAAGCGTTCATGCAGTTTCCTGATCTGTATTTGCAGCTTTTCACGCATGGCAGGATCGAGTGCCGAGAGCGGTTCGTCCATGAGTAAAAGTTTGGGCTTTTTCATCATCGCGCGGCAAAGACTGACACGCTGCTTCTGTCCACCGCTCAGCCCCCTGACATTTCTGTGTTTCAGCACATCAAGTTCAGTCATTTGAAGCAGTTGGGTCGCAAGTACAGGATCTGCATGGACAAATAGGAGATTCTCTTCAACACTCATGTTTTCAAACAATGCATAATCCTGAAAAACAAACCCTATTTCTCTTTTTTGCGGTGCCAGCTTATACGCTTCGTCAAGCCAGGTCAAACGATCTACACTGATGAGCCCTTTGGCTTCTTCCAAGCCTGCAAGTATTCTAAGTAATGTGGTTTTCCCTGAGCCGCTTTCACCCATCAGAGCCACAAATTCACCCTGCTTGATCTCGAGATTTACTTCAAGCTGCATATCTCCCCTGCTGCCATGCAGGCTTTTATGGATATCTATGTGTATCATCAAAGGATCCCTATTTTCTTCTGATGCCGATTGAAGATATAGACCGCAAGAAGTACCGCAAAACTGATACCCACCATCAAGGCACTATAGATGTGCGCCTTGCCGTACTCCATCACTTCAACCATCTCATAAATGGCCACTGAGGCGACCTTGGTCTCGTCAGGTATGCTGCCTCCCACCATCAGCACTACCCCAAACTCACCTACAGTGTGGGCAAAAGTGATGATAAGCGCCGTGATCAGCGAAGGCTTGATATTTGGCAGTGCCACATGCCAGATGGTCTGCAGTTTGGACTTGCCTGCCAGATAGGAAGCTTCAAGCATATGTTTGCTAAGTCCTTCAAAGCCATTTTGCAATGGCTGCACCATAAAAGGCAATGAATAAAAACAGCTGGCCACCACCAAGCCTGTAAAAGAAAAAACAAGCTTCACCCCAAAAAGATCTTCAAAGAAACCACCCACAGCAGAGTTGGGTGAAAGTACCATCAGGATGTAAAACCCGAGTACCGAAGGAGGCAGCACAATAGGAAGTGCCGTCATGGCTTCCAAAACCGGCTTCATTCTGGAACGGGTCTGGGAAAGATACCAGGCAAGCGGCATAGAGAGTACAAAAAGTATCAGCGTTGTCAATCCTGCCAGCTTAAAGGAGAGTAGAAAAGGCGTCAGGTCCAAATCAAACATTTATGGTACCTTATAGCCATAATCTATAAGTATTTCTTTTGCTTTGTCACCTAACATAAAATCATAAAAAGCCTTTGCTTCGGCATTGTCTTTGGCATATGAGAGCAACACCATACCCTGGTCTATAGGGGTATAGAGAGTTTCATCCACATCACTCCAGTGTATCGCTTCTTTAAAATGTGAGAGCTGAGGAGAAAAAAGTGAAGATTTTGCAATGATGCCTATGTCCGCTGCAGTGGTCGTGTACGCGACTGTTTGTGAGATGGACTCCCCGTAGATAAATTTCTTTTTGAGCTTCTCGTAGAGTTTGGCGTTGACCAACGCTTCCTTTGCTGCCACCCCGTAAGGCGCAGTTTTAGGATTGGCTATGGCTATTTTATTGATATCTTTATCTTCCAGTACATGGATCTGTGCGCAATAGTCACGTTCTTTTTGTGACAGTATCGCCAACGCCCCTTGTGCATAGACCACAGGCTTTGATACTGCAAGACCTGCATCGTAAAGACTCTGTGGGTATTTCATATCTGCAGAAAGAAAAAGTGCATATGGTGCAGCATGTGTTATCTGCGCAGTCAGTTTACCTGAACTGCCAAGTATGGTCTGCACTTTGGTATTTGGATGGGTAGCATGAAATGCTTTGATCAAAGGCTGTATCGCATAAGAAACATTGGCTGCTACTGCAACCTTGATCTCGCCTGCACCAAGCATAGCGATACTTAGCAGGCCTATCAACAATGTTTTTTTCACATCAGTCCTTTAGAACAGGTAGTTGATCTCAAGACGGATCTCATCATAAGACGGATCCAATTTACTTATGCCACTGGCATTGACACTATGTTTATCGCCGGTAACATGTGCATATCTGGACTTCAGATACACAGAGTCTCCACCAAGACCCTTGAGAAGATCAAGTGTGAATACATTTGAGTCTTGCTGTACTCCCGGTTTGGCATCATCAAAATCCTGTATTGCGTACCTTGAAATGAGTTTAAACTCAGGAATCGTTTCAAATTCATAATCCAATTGTACCATATAACTTTGTGTATTGGCATACCAGTTATATTGTGACATGGCACGGGTAAATCCAGAGGTAGGGAAGCCTCTCCATGGTGCGATAATGTCACCCTTGTCTGCGACTTTCGAATAGCCAAAACGTAACTTCAGTGCATCCTTCACCACATCTACCCTCGCCGCAAGCATGGATGCATCCAGACTATCTGCATGGGTGTACCCTTCTGTCTGGAGTTTAAGATTCGCACCGCCAATGGCACCTGCACCCTCATCAAATTGTTTCATGTATCGCATCGCAGGTATAATGGACCAATCCCCTGCCTCAAATCTATAGTTGGCCTGCATCATGGCTGAGGAGATCAGATCAGGTACAGCTGTATAGTTCATATACAGCGTCAGATTGTCCACACTGTAATTTTTAGCTTCAAAGACAAAAAGCCTGTCTTTTATATGGTTTGCCTGAAGCTTGGAAAGACCCAGTCCTGCATGCATGGCACTGTCGTCGTTTTGAGTGTAGGCTGCATAGGGGTCATTGGTACTGTCACCATATGCCAACACATGATGGAACGTATCATGGTCTCTTAATTTTTGTCTGGTGAAGTATGCCACTTTAAGCAGTGTGGCCGGTATGCTTTTTGAGTAGAGGCTTAAGCCCTCAAAGGTATTGGGTATCATTTTTGTATCATTGGTCTTGGTCAGGTAACTTTCAAAGCTCTGACGACCCACTGTCACGGAAGTATCATTGTACTGGTACGCCAAATATGCTTCAGCCAAAGAAACTATATTGCTTTTACCGTTTCGAAGCATGTTATAGCGACTCATCGTGTCTTTTCCTGATTTATACAAAGAGACTTCACTGTCATCCAGTGTACCGGCTGCCTGAGATACATACAATCCGCCCCCAAAAGAAAGACCATGCAAGACAGCACTTTTAAACACCATACTTCCGCCCACAGCCGCGATGGCATGGTCTTTTCTTTCGCCCTTGATCTCGTCTTGCCACTTAAACCCAAAACTGTTAAAGCGCAGACGACCATAGTATTGTCCCTTGGTGAACATCTCTTCAAAACGCTCTACACATTCAGGCTCTTCTTCGTAGATATGCAGCATATCACATTTAAGCGTGTGCTTTTGTATCTGCTCTTGCGCATGCAACAGGCCAGCCCACAGTAAGAAAATCCACAGTACTCTCATCACTCACATCCCAATAGTACAAGGAAGAAAAATATGTCATTGTGCATAGAAAAGATCCTTGTTTTTATTGAGTGTACATCCAGTGACCGGTCGTTGCGAGGGTTAAACAAAAGTAACAATGCATAGGTGAAAAACCAGTCATTCCAAAAAGGGTAGATTTTTAGAGGTACGCTTGAGGTAATTTTAGCGTTTATTACCTGAATATTACCTCAAATTACATTTATAAATATGGAATACTTTTCCCTATTGACAAAATCACCCAAAAGTGTTATTATCC
>CAYXZY010000007.1:0-8805 GCA_964469685.1 uncultured Sulfurovum sp.
CGTCCTTTTTTGAAAAAAACTTCAAATTATTTGATTAAAATTTTGGAACTATACTATAATCTTGATAGAATATGCAAATAAATAGAAATTAATAGAATAATAACTAATAATGAATAAAAAGAGTAAAAATGAAATTAACACTTAGACAAATGGAAATCTTTCTTAATGTCGTCAGCGAAGGGCATTTGACGAATGTTGCCAAAGCCATGCATCTTAGCCAGTCGGCTGTCTCAATGTCCATCAAAGAACTTGAGAACATTTTGGGAAGGCCTGTCTTTGACAGGATCAACAAAAAACTGGTGCTGAATGAAATGGGACGCGCTTTTCATAAGGAGATCGACCCTATCTTCAAGAAGCTCTCAGACATTGAATATGAGTTTAAAAATTCTGAGAACAAAGGGATGATACGGGTGGGTGCCAGTACGACGATCGTGGATTATCTGATGCCCTCCATTATCTGTGCCTATATGAGTTCCTACCCTGATGTCAAGATCACGCTGAAAGAGGGCAATACCCAGGAAATAGCCCAAATGATCCAAGATGGAAGCATTGATGTGGGCTTTGTGGAAGGATTTGTCTCGGGGTCTGACATCATTAAGGAAAAAATAGGTGTAGACGAACTTCTCATAGTGACTGAAAATAAAGCGTTGACACAGCAGGGGCCAAAGTTCATAGACGAGCTTGCCGACATGCGCTGGGTACTGAGAGAAGAGGGGTCAGGCACAAGAGAAGTTTTCCTCGATTACATCAAAGAGAAAGTCGATGACCTGAATATCTTCCTGGAGCTTGGGCACACGGAGTCTATCAAGAGTATCTTGAAAAATCGTGACTGCCTGACCTGTATCTCGAAGATATCTGTCGATAAAGAATTGGCTGAGGAAAAACTCTATCAGGTAAAAGTGAAAAACTTTGAATGTAAAAGAGACTTCCTGATGATCTACCATAAAGACAAATACCACTCTGCTTTGTTTGAAAAGTTCGTTTTCTTTTCTAAAAAGCTGATGATACAGATGCTTGACAGAGATCAAAAGCTGTGTGCATTGGACCTAGCGGCCAAATAATGCCTGGTACTCCTCTTGGGTATTGAGGTTGGCAAAGGGCTCAGGGCTGTCGAACCTGACAGTCGAAAGTCTTGAGGCATGCAGCAGGTCAGTCAGGCGATGGTTGTGTGCGCTTAGATGTTTTTTGGCCAGGGGCAACATAGAACGTCTGTAGATACCGCAAAGCGGTTCCAGACCATCAGGGCTTTGTGCGATGACGGCATCATCGTGTGAATGCTTGGAAGCTAAAAAAAGTTTTTCTATCACCGGTGCATCTACCAGCGGTGCATCTACACTGAGTACAAATACCTCATCAGCATCCAGAGTCTCAAAGACCGAGATGATGCCTACCAAGGGGGAGCTCTCCTCATACCTGTCTGTGATGATGTGTGCCTGAAAGTCAAACTTGTCTGTTTTTGCGCAAAGATACACCTTGCTGAAAAGTTCTGTGAGTTTATGGTACTGGTACTCACTCAGTGTTTGAAATGTCCCAAAAGGAAGCAAGGCTTTGTCCGCACCCATACGAGAGCTTTTGCCCCCGGCGAAAATGACAGCAGGGATGTTATACATGCTGTGCCTCTTTGCGACTTTGGTGAATAACAAGTACCAAGAATGCCGTAAAGGTGATGAATGCTTCGATCAAGAACAGATACTCTCCATAGATCTGACCGGCAAGTACCGCACCCACCGATCCGCCAAGCCCAAAGGCAATGCCGAGGAAAAACTGCTGGGCAAGCTTCTTTTGCGTATAGAGTGAGTATACATAGGTGATCGCAGCGGTATGATAGAGGGCAAAGCTAAACGCGTGCAGGGATTGTGAGGCAAAAGTGATGGTGATGGATTGCGGGTACAGGTACAGCAGTAGCCAGCGAAAGGCCGTCACAAGTGTTGCAAACTGTAAAATGTTGAGCAGGTTCCTCTGAAGCAATGGGCCTTGGAAGTAGAGCATCACTATCTCACAAATGACACCAAAGCTCCACATCCAGGAGGTCATCTCCAGTGATATACCGTGCGAGGTCTCGTAGATGGTGAAAAAGTTATAAAACCCTCCAAACCCTACTTGCATCAGAAAAATGGAAGTCCAGAATGCCCAGTATTTGCTGAGAGAAAAAGAGGCATCTTCTTCTTGTGTAGAAGGATGGGCAGTATGGTCATACTTGATAAGATAGGCACCAAAAAGCAGCGTCAGGAATGCTATGGCACTCAGGTAGTAGAGTGTCTCATGGGGTGCATCGAGTACCTTCCCCAGCCACAGGGCGATGGCCACAAAGCCTATGGAGCCCCATAGACGTACTTTGCCATACTGACTTCTGGAGAGTATACTCAGCGCGATGGTCTCCACATACGGCAAAGAGATACCCATAGCCCCGCCAAAGAGTAGATTGGCCAAGAGGTAGAGCCAAAAGTCTGAGACCGTACCCAAAAAAAGCAAAGCACCCACAAAGGTGAAAAGAAGGGAGAGCAGATAGACCCTTGGGGTAAGTGCCACCCAGTGACGAAAGACAAAAGGAAGCAAAAAGCGCATAAAAGGCGCAGCTGAGAAAATGATACCGACCTCAACCGCAGAATAGGAGAGATCAAGCAGCATTTTGGGCATAAATATCACATAGATCCCCACCAATGCAAAGTAGAAGAAGTAGTAGGCTCCCAGAAATAGGGCAAAAGGAGAGAGCAGGGACTGTGTCTGGGTCATGACTTCTCTACGATGGCAGTACCCGAGAGGAGGTCATGCAGGCTTTTGCGGTCTTTTCTAAAGAACATTAACATCCAGCCCACCAAAGTCATAGCAGTAAGTATGGCACACACATTACGAAACAAGATGATATAAGGCTTTGGTTTCACCCCTGTGCGTTCATCAATGATCTCTATATTGTAAGCGCGATACCCGGGGGTTTGTGCGGTCTTCACCATAAAGAGTGTTTGCACGATCACCAAGGGAATGAAGATGTAGACCCAGCCAAGTGCCATATGTGCTGCAAAACCTTCTCTGCCACCCATGACCAGATAGACCACCGCATACATGATGGGCATCATCAGCATAAAGCTGTCTGTCAAAAAGGCTTTGATCTTGACAGAGGCTTTTGCATAGGGATGGGTGAAGTCTTTTTGGGGTGAGGCCTCTTTCTTGGTGAATTTGCCTTGCTTGACATCTCTGAAACGCTGTTTTTTCATTTAGTTAAGACCCTGCGTCATACTAAAGATAGGCAGCATCATCGCGGCAATGATCACACCAACGAACCCGCCGATAAGAAGCATCATAAACGGGTTGAGCAGGCTTAAAAGGATGTTGAGTTTGTCGTCGTTCTCTTCTGCATACAGCACTGCAGTATTGTCAAGGACTTCAGCGACTTCACTGGACTCTTCCCCAAGGGCAAGTGTCTGCATAAAGTTTCTTTTGATCTTGGGACCCTTGGAGAGTGCCAGAGAATTTGAGAGTTTGTTCCCCTCTATGACCTTGACCGAGGCTTGGTCAAAAAGTGCTCTTAGGGCATAATTTCCAAATGTCGCTTTGGCAAGTTGAACCGCTTGCGCATACGCCACACCGGAGCTGAGCATCAGTGACAATATGTAGGAGAAGCGTCCCAGCTCATGGTTCTGGATGAGTGTGCCTACCAGAGGCATTTTGAGCATCCAGTTGTCTATGAGTCTGTGAAAAGCCTCTATCTTTGCATAGGCCAGTTTAAAAAGGATGATGATTCCGATGAACCCGATGAGTAGTGCCATATAGTGCTCGATGAGAAAATCACTGGCCCCTACGACAAATTGTGTGATAGGTGGCAGTTCCTGGTCGGTATCTTCAAAGATCTGTGTGATCTCGGGAACCACAGAGACCAGCAAAAATGAGATGATCAAAATAGCCACCACAAAAATCACTCCAGGGTAGATCATGGCACCTTTGACCTGCTTTTTGACCTTGTTCTGGGCAGAGAAAAAGTTTGCCATATTGGTGAGTACTTCTACCATTTTACCGCTTTGCCCTGCGACATCGAGACTCTGGAGGTAAAATTCCGGAAGCGCATAGACCTTTTGGGTATTGAGCGCAATATACAAAGACTTTCCTTCATCGATCATCGTTTTGATGGAGTTGAGGAAAGCAGTATATTTTTTTTCTCCTTCATGCTGGTTCTCAAGGAGTTTGATGGCCGTGAGGATGGTCATGCCTGAGTTGAGGTAAGAGGAGAGTTCTTTAGAGAAGGTCGCCAGCAGGTCTCCTGGCATTTGACGCCTTGAAAGCCCATCAAGCGAGAACTCCCTGGTAGGGGTAAGCCCCTCATGATAGATACCTTGATTTTTAAGCTTTTTGCCTGCTTCTTCTACCGAGTTGGCATTGACAGTACCTTTGACCTTCTTGCCTGTCTTGTCATAACCTTTATACTTAAAAAGCATTCCTGTTGCATCCTTCTTGTCAATTAGCAGTATTATAACTTTTTTAGCTGTATATTGATATGGTAGCTAAATTTGCATTTTTGAGATCTTGCGGGTTGTTTAAAGAGAAATGGATGCACCTGCTTCTTGATTGATTCTTTGTTGAATGATCAATGTATTCAAATAGTATTCTAAAAGTTTTTGCTGCGCCTGAAGCACCGCAATTTCACGTTGGTTTACCTGAAAAAGATCACTTGATCCGATTTTATATTTTTTATTTTCGGCATCCTCCAGCTCTTTGACTATTTGCATTTCTTTGCGTGCATAAACAATATTTTGTTTGACAATATCAAATGAATATATCAGGTTGGTTAGATTGGCCTTCAGATCCAAGAGTACTTGATTTTGTCTTTCTTCAAGTTGGTTGATGCTTTTTTGGATCTCTATCTTTTTCCCCTCATACCCTCTTCTTTCTAGAGGAATATCAAATTTAAGTCCTACTTTGATGCCTTCGCCATACTGTACATCATGTACCCCATAGGCAAATAGATCCAACTGAGGATAGTTGGATAAGGTATTGTATTTGGTGTCTAGATCCAATTTTCGCTTTTTGTATTTCAGTGCTTTGAGATCCGGTCTGTTTTTTAAGGCTTTATTGAGCATGTTGCGAAAAACGATCTTGTCTTTTTTTAACAGTTTCATTGAGGGGAGACGATACTTTCTTTGAAATTCCTTTTGCGATATATTCAAGTATTTTAACACAGTGTGCAATACTTTATTGTATGTGTCTTTCGTGGCCAAAACCCTTTGCTTGCGATTGATGATCTGCTGTTTGGATTCGAGGATCGCTATTTGCGGAAGATCTCCGGAGTGGACTCGTTTCTTAATGAACCGGTCTCTTTTTTGCGCTTTTTTCAACAGCTTCTTTTCTGCCTGTACAAGTTCATTAAAATAAAGAAGCTTATAGTACTCTGTAGTGATGGCACCATAGAGGTTTCTGACATTATTTTGTGCTTCAAATGTTGATTTTACAGCATTAATCTTTGCAGCATCGAGGTGGTATTTGCGTTTGTTCATATCGTGTAAAAGCGAAAACACAGGCACCGTTACCCCCAAACGCAATTCTCCTTGGCTGCCCGTTTTAATGTTGTTGTATTCCTGTACCCCTTCGGCTTTTCTGTATCCTACAATAAATTCAGTTCCGTTTTCAGTGGGCTTGCTCATAGAGATGTCGGCAAATTCGCCAGTACTTACGGGGTAGTCTTTTTTGTCATATTTTGCAGACAGTTTGGTATCAAAGCTTCCTTGCGCGGTCTGAATGCGTGCAGCATCAATATATTGTTGACCGACTGCACCGTAAATATAGGGATTGTCTTTTGTTAAATACCGGTTAAGACTTTCAAGGGTAAAGGTTTCTTTACACAAAGCATATGGCTGCAGTAGTATCAAATAAATAAAATATTGTAAAAATATTTTTTTCATTATTTTTTCTCCGGAGTGACCATTTTGGCAGGGAATGCATTCATTAATCGCCAGAGCTCATACCATACAGGCACAGTTGACAGGGACATCCATACAAAGGCATTTGTCCCTACGCGAAGCTCATCTTGAGTGGGCCATGGTTCATCCGGATCCTCAACAACATAGGCATAGTAAAAGCCTTTTTCATGTAAAACAGGATCTATTTTCTTGATGATGCCGCCAAAGGTACCAAACCGTATTGCCGGCCATCCTGAAATATGCAATACAGGCCAACCGTGGAATCTTATTCTGACACGAAGTCCTTCTTTGACAAGAGGCATATTGAAGTCCGACACCTTTATCAGCAGTGAGCTTTCCGAAACATCCGGGGAGAAAAGCATGATGGGCTCTCCTCTTTTTATATAGGTGTTCTTGTCATTTGCCAAAATACGCATGACGACCCCGTCTTTCATAGATGTTACGGAAGATGTCTCAAATCTTGCAATGGTTGAAAGGTGCTTCTCATAATCCCTTTTTAAAATATTGATACGTGTTTCTGTTGAGAGCATACTGTTTTGCAATGATCTTAACCGGTTTTCTATTTCTTCTAGAAAATTTTGTTTTTCCTGCTGGAGTATTGAGAGGTTTTGCTCTTGTACCTGTATGTCTATACGTATTTTATCCAACCGGGTTTTGGCAGCAATAAACTCATTTTCTGCTTTTTCAAAATTCTTTTTTGACTCTATTTTTTGAAGATAGAGCTGCTTGATCCTTTTAAAATGATTGAAGGCAACTTCATAATTTTTCTTTGCTGCTTTCTCATTCAACTGCATACTTTTAAGCTGCTCTTTTGCTTGATTGTAGCGCTTATCGTAAAGATCCATTCGAATGCTTTTCTGTGTTTCAAGACTGACTTTCTTCTGCTTTAGAAGCAGTAGTTCATTTTCTATATTTTGCCGTTGCTGCTCAAAGTCCTCTTTCATTCTGTATACCCGGGATCTGTACTCTTTGTCTGGGTCAATCATATCGAAAAGTTTCATGCCCTTTTGCACATGCCTGTCTTCCGAAACATAAAAAGAATCAATGAAACCATCTATGGGAGCAGAGATCGGTTGTGCTCTTTGTGTGGGGTCTGAGGCAATGATGGTCCCTTCCCCTTCAATGGTCTGCAACCAGGGTAAGAACAGTATCAAAATAAAAAAAAGTATGAGCAGTATGGTCATACGCCAGATTCTATTGACAATAGGCGCAGTGCGTACAAGTTTCAGGGATTCAAAATGATGGTTATCCATTTGAACCGCCCTCCAAACCATCCGATAACCTGTTGACCTTATAAAACCCTTCAACTGTTTCATAAAAATAATCCAGCTTGGAGGCAAACCCTTTTAGGGTGTAGGTAATAGAGGTAACAACAATCTCCGCAGCAACAAATTCGCCCAAAGGTAAACTGCCGCTAATCACCAGACTACCGCCTATGATCAAAAACAAACTGAATATGAGTCCCTCGGTAAAATAGGTGAAACCCAATTGCTTAATAATGATTTTAAATAATTTTTGCCGGGCATCTGCATACTGTAGCAATTGGGAGTCAAAGCGTGAAAGTACTTCTTCGCGACTACCTTTTTCTTTATTGATATGCTGTATAAAGTAGATGGTCTTATGTTTTGCGTTTGAACGATTTAATGCATTATGTGCAGCATTTTTCCCAAGAAAAAACAACAGATAAATATATAAAGAAAAAAAGATGACACCAGCCACAAAGAGGGTTGGATCAAAAACCAGCAACAAAAGCATACTTACAACGATTTTGACAACAAGTCCTACCCCATCAAGTAAAAGTATCGGGAAGAATTTTTGTATAGCGCTAATATCGAAAAAGTAGTTCATTAAAATCCCATGCTTTTGCCGATCCGTAATATTTTCATGGTTTAGATTTAAAGCTTTGATCCCGATCTCTATGCCTGTTTGAATAAAAACTTTCTGCTGAAACTTTTCAACAATGTATGATTTCAGCAATTGCAAGATGGTAATAAAGATAAATACGATCAAAACAATAGTACCCAATACAATGACAGAAAGTGTGGCATGCGCCAAAACACTGTTGATAACAATGGCCGAGGCAAGAGGAATCGATAATAATAAAATAGCGTCAATGACCGAATAATAAAATAAATGGAAAATATTTTTTTTGTCTTCTTTGATGATTTTTTTTACAAAATCAATAATAATATCATTCAATTTCATAAAAACCCTTTACAGTTATCATCATTGTGCCCGGACAGCAGATCGGTAAACCATTTATTTTGTCTTATTAGATTGTATTATACATAGTTTTGTTTGATTTTCGCACTGATAGCGGGATGCAGCCATGTGTTCGAGGATTCTTGAATCATGATGCTTCATAACTGCACAATGGCAAAAATGAGGGATTAGACCTTTTTTAGCTCACTCACGCTATAGTACAGCATGAAACGATTTGTAGCGCTTTATTTTCTTTTTTTGGCGATATTGTTTGTGTTTTTCTATGCGCCAACATCTCCTGTCTCTACATGGCTTAATGACGGGCAGACCACTCTTACGCTTTATTTTCTGGAGATGCTCCTCAAGCCCGAACAGCTTAAAGGCATAGATATCTGGATCAACCCGCACTACAAGATCATTATCAATCAGTCCTGTAATGGGATGATCCCCATACTCTTTTTGTTTGCGTCTATCCTCGCGTATCCTTCGACCCTGCTGCATAAGATACTTTGGATGGGCATAGGGTATGTGCTTTTTTCTGTGGTCAATGTCGCACGCATACTGCTGGTGGTCTACTTTACGCAGTCAGGTGAGGGACAGAAAGAGTTTTACTGGTCGCATGACCTTGTGGGCAACACCTTGTTGATGGTCACTGGTTTGGCACTTTTTGTAGCGTTTATCAAAACTTCATCAAAGA
>CAYXZY010000007.1:8905-15197 GCA_964469685.1 uncultured Sulfurovum sp.
AAAACGACTGTATCTTGAAGTGCCAGTAGTTTGCAGAATGTTTGTCTTTGAGTTTGATCTCGTTGACAAGGGCTGTAGGCCCTCTGGTGTCCGGTGGCGGAATGATCTTGATCTCTTCGGGGATAAAGATGTCCCTGTGACTTTTTTTAAGTATCTCTTTGCTTTTATCTTCTTTTATTTTGATATACCTTTCTATGAGATCATAAGCGGTTTTGTTGTCTTTGTGATAGCGCAAGATATTGGTTCCCAGATACAGTGAGTCTTCAAGTGACTGCTTGTTCCTTTCTGAAAGATAGAGGATATGCTTGGCATTGTCGCTGTGCATTTTTAAGACAAACAAGAACGAGACAGACAAGATAGATACTGCGACGAGTATCTCTATCAGGGTGAAAGCAGGACGAAGTTTCTGCATCAGTAATACTCCCCGGCATTGGCTACGGCCTTGCTGCGTTCCAGCCAGTAAGACTTGGCATCTTCAGGCGAGTCGAAACGTTTTGGTTTTCCAAAAAACGCAGGCAGGAAATAGGCGCCTGTATCGTTTTCCAGGATGATCTGTGTGGAGCTGCCATTGTTGTAAAAATCCATGACAAGACAGATCTTCTCATCATTAAAACGTTCATACTCCAGCTCTCGAAGTGTGTTACGTGCATCTATCGTATAGGCTTTAATGCCTGTAAGGTCTATCTTGTTCTCGTAAGGCTCAAAAGCAGAAGAGAGTCCTTGCCTAAGGTAGCATTTTTTGCATTTGTCGGTACACATCAAGGTGGCTTGACCATTGAAAAACGCTGACTTGACGATGGTCTCTTTGAGGTTAAGAGGGGTGAGGGCTTTGGGTTGTGCTTTGGCTATTTTGAAATTGGAGGCGCCTATGCCAAAGAGTATGCCTATGAGTACCACTACGATGATAAGCTCTAAAAGCGAAAATGCTTTTTGCGTATGGTATCTCAAGGCGCGGGGCATAGGGTTTACTTGTTACACTCACTGAGCAAAATATCTTTGTCCCACTCTTCTCCGCCTTCTTTTTTGTCCGCAGCATACGAGATGATCTCTATGTCAGAACCTTTTTTGACATAGACAAAAGGGGTGTTCCAGGCATCTTTTTTGATCTTTTTGAGGTAAGGGGCTACCGGGTAGTTAGGGTATTTGTCGGGGTCAGGGTTGGACAGCAGCGCCTGGATGCCCTCTTCGGTATCGGGCAGTGTGCCGTTGTCAAGTTCAAACTGCTCAAAACGCCCTTTGAGGTCATTCATCGAAAGACACATGGTGTTTCGGGTGGCTTTACGCTGTGAGTCCATGAGACCCGGAGCTACAACTGCCATGAGCCCTCCGAGTATCACAATGACGATAAGTAGTTCTATCAGTGAAAATCCTGTTCTAAGTGATGCGTTGTTTTGCATTGGTATCCTTTAGTTTGCTTAGGTATAATAATTCAAAAATATTTTAATAAATTTTACAAATTTTACTTTAATCGAGCTTTTAGATGGATAAAACCAGCCCTTCAAATGTTGACCGCAAGCACAGACCCGGCTTTGCGGTAATGATCACGCTGTCCGTACTGGCAGTGATCATCGCTTTGACGGTGGTACTGCTGAGCTATTTTAAAGAAGTCCGCTATGATGCAGACGATACCACAGCCATGATACAAGCAGATCTGTTTTATGCAGATATCACCGGTATATTTGACCGTTTTGAGAAGAAAAAGACGCTTTTTTCAACACTCTACCGATTTCCGGTACCTTTACGGTCGCCTGACGGCAGGTTTGAGATGCTGCTGCGCTGCAGCGCACTCTCCAAAGGGATCAACATCAACTGGCTTGCCATGGAAGGCAAGGAAAATATGCGCGAAGCCTATACCATAGCGCAGACCGCTTTTGACATGCTGGCGCAAAGCTACAGCCTGGAAGACGCTTCCAGGCTTCAGGAAATGCTCATTGAGGAGATCGGAACCAACAAACAGTTAATTGAAAAAGAATATAGTAGACTTAGGCAAAAAAAAGGTATTATATCGTACAGACAATTTGCGGGGGTCGTAAGTGCCTATCAGCTTGAAGTAGATGACCCCGGCGCGAGTCGTGTACCATGGCAGAAGTATTTTACGTTTTCCAAAGAAGCCAATGTGATCGACGCAGAGTACAGTTCTCCTGAACTTATCTCACTGCTTTTTGACATTGATCTGCAGACGGTCAAAGAGTGGCACAGTGATCCGTACAAAAGCAGCCTATCGGCCTTTGTTGCGGACAATGGCGGTGACTATAATGCCAGAAAAAACATCATTGCTGGCAAAAACTTTTTAGAAGAGAGCGAGTGCAGCGTGTCATTTAAAAGTGCCGGCGGGCACTATGCATTTAGATTTGAATATATCAAGGGAGAGGCAAAACATTTTGAATTTTTCGGGAAAAAGTAAAGCATTGCTGCTCATTCATACTGCTATGGAGCGTGTCACACTGCTGGAGAGTGTCAACATCATGTTAACGCCACAGTTCTATACGCTGAAAAAAGAAGCATTGCCGGTGAAGTATGCCTACCAGGCAAAGAAGATCGCACCATCACTTTTTGAAGGCTTGCTTGAAGATAGTGACAGTTATGAGTATATGGTGTACAAAGAGGAAGATACCTGGGTCTTCATCGCCTATGATGCAGCTAAGATCACGGCATTTTTGGAAAGCAAGGGAATCCCTGTGTCAAAAGTGAACAAAGTTTTCTTCGCGCAGCAGGCAGTAGATGCATTTACAGCCCCTTTGGCCTTGGGTGACAATGAGGCTTTGGTGGTCATTGACAAAACGGTGGTGGTCGTGCCGCGCATAGCTTTGGATGAAGCGGAACAGCCTTCATTGACATTTGACGCATCGTTCACGCCCCAAAAGGGTGTCAGGCTGAAAAGTGAAGGCAGAACCGCATCCTCTTTGTTCACCCAAAAACAAGCCTTTGCATTGGCCGCGGTAGGCTTGCTTTTTGCAGGTATCTTTGTGCTGGAAGGCTCCAGGTATGGCGGTGACTCCCAAGAAGCGAATGCGCAATTGCAGTCACTGTATGATGCTTACCCTTCACTGCAAAGTTCTTATGCCCGACAAGGGATCATCGACAAATACAAAAGCATCGATGAAAAAGAACGTAAAAAAAGAGATGCCATCAAAGCCTTTTCCGGGATGATATTTAAAGGTGTGACGCTGACATCATTGCATGTTGATGACAAATCTTTTAAAGCGCAGTTTCACTGTGCCAATGACGAGGTAGCCAAGAAAGTCAAAGCATTGGCAAAAAAATCCAGATACAACATTTCAAAAGCAAAAGACAGCACCGATCTAAGCATAGAGGGAACACTATGAATTGGAAACACTACCAAAATGAACTCATAGTCATTACTGCCTTGATACTGATGTTGGGTGCGTATCTTTATAAACACGAACAGGTTTCGGCACAGACGCAAAGTACGCAAAGTACACAAAAGTCGATCAACGAACTTAAAGAGGTAGCCGCACTGAAAAAAATATGGTCTGACAAAAAGACCAAAACAAAGATAAAAAAACTCCAAACAATGCTGCCTGCGCAGAAGGTAAAGTGGAGTCAAAAATCCAACAAAGTGACTGCTAGCTACAAAGGACTCAGTGCAAACGAGCTGAACAAACTTGTCACCAAGATCCTGAACCTCCCCGTGCAGATACAGCGCCTGGACATTCAAAAAACAGGGCAATCCTATAATGTGGAGTTCAAATGCAAATGGTAAAAAAGATCTTCATAGTCCTGGCGGTGTTCTGGTTTGCCCTGATCTGGCTCATGCCTAAACAGGAGTTGTACTACAAGCTCGAACAAACACTCGCCAAAGAGGACATCAAAATAAATGAAACAAGCATGGAAGAAGGCATCTTTTCTTTGACGATTCATGATGCAGATATCTATGCAAAAGGCATCAAGTTGGCGACAGTGCAAAAGGCAAGTGTGTATACTTTTCTTCTCTACAGCAGTCTTGAAGTAGACAATGTGGTACTGGATGCCTCACTGAAAAATATGGCACCCACACACATAGAACATGCCCGGTTCACACATGCAGCCTGGGATCCTTACCATGTCAATGTCGAGGCAGAAGGTGTCTTTGGCAAAATGCATGGAGATGTGGACTTGCGTGCCAAAACAGTACGTTTGGACTTTAACCAGACTAAAGGCATAGAGATGCTCAAACCTGGGCTCAAACAAGACGAGAAAGGATGGTACTATGAAACATCTTTTTAAGCCTGAGATCTTCAAAAGTATAGTGGCCCTTTTGGTTCTGCTGCTCATCGTGAAAGTTTTATGGCTCGTGGTTGCGATGCTTTGGCTTCCCCCAAGTGGCCAATCACATGTAGCGCAAAAAGGCCCCAAGGCACTCTACTACAGGGTAAAGCTCACACCGAACCAGGCAGCTGCACCGGTTGTCACCCCCAAGAAAACACCGGTAAAACAGGCCTCAGGCAGCATCAAGGACATTAAGCTTCTGGCTATTTACAATGCTTCAGATGCTACAGTCGTTACGGTGGAGTACAAGGCCAAGACCAAAGTGCTCTCACGCGGAGATGACATAAACGGGTACATACTTGAGGGCGCCGGCAACAACTATGCAACCTTTAGCAAAAACGATAAAACCTATAAAGTGTTGCTGCTCAAGGGAAAAAGTGCTCCGAATGATGCGATCAAAGCAAGCAAAGGGCCGTCAACGGCAAAAAAGAGAAGCACAGCAAAAGCCCCTATGGGTGACGTGACAGATGTGGGAGATCACAAGATCATAGACCGTTCACTGCTGGACCATTATGCGAAAAATATGGACGACATCTACAAAAATATAGGTATCGCTGAGGTCAAAAACGGCAAGGATATGTCTGGCTTCAAGATCACCTTTGTCAGAAAAGATTCTCCTTTTGCAAAATTGGGGGTACGTCGTGATGATGTGATCAAGTCCATCAATGGGCAAGAGATAAATAGCTATAATGCAGCATTTAATGTGTATAAGAACATTCAAAACCTGGAGAACCTCACTCTGGTGATCGAAAGAGGTAAAGAAGAAATGGAGTTAGAATATGAAATCAACTAAATTGGTAATGGTACTTTTGCTTTTGCTGTCAGTAGGACTGTATGCAGATGAAGAAAAAGTAGATGTGAACTTCCGTAACTTAAGCATCAAAGACTTCATAGAGATGGTCTCAAAGATCACGCAGAAGAACATCCTTGTTGAGAGTGAGATCAAGGGGAAAGTGAACTTTGTTTCGACCACACCCATCAAGAAGTCATCGCTTTTACCTTTGGCCAACTCCATTTTGGGAGGCAAAGGTCTGGCGCTGATTGACCAGGGGGAGTACTACAAAGTGGTCAAGGCAGCCAATGCCGCCGGTGAAGGCCTGGATGTAGGCAGCAGCATAGAGGGCGATACGATGAAAACGGTCATGTTCCCTCTCAAAAGCTCCAATGCCGCTGTTATCCGTGCCAAGATCAAACCGCTGTTGCATAAAAGTGCCAAGGTCATCTCTTTTAAGGAGAACAATGTCTTGGCTATCACGGCCAACCCAAGGACCTTAAGGGCTGTGGCCAAGGTCATTAATGCAGTGGAAAAAAGAGGCGAAAAAAAGTCTACGATACTCAAACTGCAGAACTCTACGGTCAAAGATGTCTTTACCAATGCGCAAAATATGTCTAAAAAGCTTTTCCCTCAAACCATAGAGAGTGAAAAGGTCGATGTCTTTAAAGATGAAGCGACCAACTCTATCATTCTGGTAGGTAAACCTGAAAACAACAGCAGAATGATACGCTATATCAAACAGCTTGACCTCAAGGGTGAAGACCAGAGCCAGAAGATGTACGTCATCCCTTTAAAGAACTCCAATGTCGAAGAGATGGAGAAGATACTCGGAAAGCTAGTAGCACAGATGAACTCTGTGGCCATCAAAGCACCGAAAAAAGGCGGAAAACCGCCAAGCAAAGCCATGGTGGTCTCTGATCTGGAGAGAAACTCACTCATCGTACTGGCAACAGGCGAGCAGATAAAAAACATACGCAGAACCGTCGCAAAGATCGATGTGCCGCAAGCACAGGTCTATGTCAAAGCACGTATTGTTGAGGTGAACACAAATTTGGCAGAGCAAATAGGTATGAAATACGGATTTGAAGGAGGGAAGATCACGTCACAAGGACTTTTCTCAGCCGCTGCTAACCTGGGTGCTTCTTCACTGAATATTTCTCAAAACTTGCTAGGTTTTTTAAATAATACGTCTACACAAGTTTTAGATAATGGAAGCACTATTACTACAAATAGCAGACCATTCGAATT
>CAYXZY010000008.1:0-14502 GCA_964469685.1 uncultured Sulfurovum sp.
AAACCATAGAACAATGTCTCTTTGTTCCCGTCTTGGACGGTACGCAAAAGTAACTGAATACAGCATCCACGTACAATAATTTGAAACTAAACTCTCTAAATCTGAAATTGTAGGTTTAAAAACTTCTGAAGGAGTACAGTATCCTGTCATAGCCGCTGCAGCGATGAGTTTTTCCTCTGTTTCAGTGATCACAAATTCCCTGCGGTTAAGAAATGTCAAATTATAGAGACAATAGAGTAAAATACAGGACAAGGACGTAAAGAATGAAAATATTGCTTATGGAAGATGACCCTGTATTGGGAAATATACTGACTGATTATCTGCAAGAGTTTTACACCACGCATAGGGCATTTGACTCAAAAGAGGCAGAAGAATTGATGGATGCATCACAGTATGACCTTTTCATTTTTGATATCAATGTGCCTGGCAAAAGCGGGATAGAATTGCTTGAAGAAGTGCGCAGTTTTAACAACACGACGCCTGCTATTGTCATTACAGCATATGGGGATACCAAGTATCTCAGAGAGAGTTTTGAAGCAGGAGCGCATGACTACATACGTAAACCTTTTGACCTTGAAGAGTTGAAACTTCGTATTGAGAAGAGCAGGGTGTTATTTCATATCGAGCAAGATGTACCTGTGAAACTTACCCAGGTGCTTACCTACTATCCGCGTAAATATGTGGTAAGTGATGGTGTGAAAGAAGCAACCTTGCGTCCCAAAGAAGCAAAGATACTGGATTATTTTATTGCCCATCCCAAAAGACTCATTTCCCAGGAGGAGTTGGTACAGAATATCTGGGAGTTTGACGAGCTGCCAAGTGATGCAACCTTGCGTTCATATATTCGTAAACTTCGAGAGATTATTGGCAATGAAAAAATAGTCACACAAAGAGGCATGGGGTATAGATATGAATGATTTGGAGAAACGCAGTTTTTACTCTTTTTTAGGCTTGTATATTGTTTCTTCTTTATTGTTCATCTCTCTTGTGGGGTATTGGTATTACATCGCACAGAAGAATGCATTGGAAAATGAAGCGTATTACAAACTTGAACATATGGCAGACCTTAAAGCGGGTGAGATTATTATGGCACATATGCATGGTAAAAAAATACAAAAAATGCAGGTACCCGAAGGTATAAAACTGGCACTGGTAGATACAGACAACAGGGTCATTGAAGGAGCGCTGATAGACCCCGCTATGCAAATAAAACCAGGGTATTTTAAAAGCAAAGGATATACTGTTCTTGTGTCGGATGCACCAAGGGAACATCTTAATATCCGCTATGTGGTCGTACAGTCCAATACACTTTCCGCCCAGATACAGGCACTTAAAAATGTGGTCTGGAAAATGGTAATCACCATTTTTTTACTCATGATATTTGTTGCATGGATACTTTCAAAACTTTTCATGAGACCTGTACAGCAGCGTGTCACCCAGATAGAACGGTTTATCAACGATGTCACCCACGAACTCAATACGCCTATCACCTCGCTTTCCATGTCAACCAAACTGGCACTCCAACAAGGAGAATGTACAGGTAAAATGTTGAATAATATCTCTATTAGTACAAAACAGTTGTACGATATTTATCGTTCTTTAACGTATCTGAATTTTTCCAATAAAAAAGAGATAGCTGAAGCTTTAGATATGAAAGCAACACTTGAAAAGAGTGTAGCATACTATGGCGCCTTAGCAGAGGTAAAACGTATCACATTTGATGTGAAACTAGAACCTTTGATGTTTACCATCCCTGAATCCCAAGCCACACTGCTTTTTGGAAATCTTATAGGAAATGCCATTAAATATTCTTCTCCCAACTCCAAGATAGAGATCGTCCTTCAGGATAATGTCTTGACGATAAAAGATGAAGGCATAGGCATAGAAGAGACACAACAGAAAAAGATCTTTGAAAAATTCAAAAGAGGCACCGACTATTCAGGCGGATTTGGTGTGGGGTTGAGTATCGTCAAAAGTATATGTGATGAATTCGGCATCAGGCTTGAGTTGGATTCTGTGCTGCATGAGGGAACGGAGTTCAGACTAATATTTCGTTAAATGTGATTACTTTTGGGAAGTACGCACTGCCGCATTTGTTACAAACTGAATGACTCAAGAGAAGATGGGTATGCAGGCATCAACTTATTCAGCAGGAAGGTTTACTGTCAACCTTTCATAAAACTTATGTTATGATTGACAAAACAGTACATAGGGAATGGTATGGAAAAGCTTATGAAACCTGCGGAATATGCACAGGAACTTGGTATCTCGAGACAAGCAGTGTACGCAAAGATAAAACGAGGGATATTGCCTTCGAAGAATGTAGATGGTAAACTTTACATTGTGGTTGACAATACGCAAGAAGAAACAAAAAAAGTTTCCAAAGAGACAACGCAGGCTAACAAACCTGAGAGTAACCATACGGCCTTGTCACGTGATGAGATACAAGACTATAAGGCACTGCTGCAGGCCAAAGATGAAACCATCTCTGTACTGAAAGATACAGTTGAGGATCTGAAGGAGTCAAATAAGCAGATATCTACCACACTGCGTGGGGAGGTTGACCTGCTCAAAGATGCTTTTTATGAGATGCGTACACTCTATGTGCAGCAGTTGGAATATAAAAAATCCAAAGAAGAGAATGAAACCATAGAAGTGGATACGCACGAATCACAGCAGCCAGAACACTGGATAGGACTTAAAAAGTTCTTTAAACAATGGGGCATCGAGAAAGAAAAGAAACAGGAAAAATGCATCAAGCGTTTAAAGAAAGCTCTGAAAAAAGGGGATGAGCGACTCAAGCAGTCAGACGGGAAACTCAAACTCAACGCCCATAAAAAATATGACGATATCCTGAGTTAACAGCTATAGATGTTGAGATAGACGGCTTTAGACGAACAGCCGCATGAGTTTTGACACAGCATCGTCCTGTGTGGAGATCTTCACATAGCGTATGTCGTATTGAGAAAAATGTTCTATAAGTTTTTTGTCGTTTTCAATGCGTTTTTTTGTAAATGTTTCTACGCTTCTTTTCCCAAAGTAGGTTTCCGTTTTACTGTTGTCAAAGGGATTGAGCAGCGTGACCTCTCCCAGTGTTTTAGGATGCTCCTCCTCTTCATCCCTGATGATCACAGCGATGACTTCATGTTTTTGTGACAGCAGTGAGAGGTCTACTTCTTCCAAAAAATCTCCAATGACAAACACCAAAGAAGGTTTGTAGATGCGCTTAAAAAGATCTGCCACAGATGCCTCAATGTCAAGGGATGTCTCAAGCAGCTGCGCTTCATAAAGCATGCGGGAAAACTGCTCTATGTGGTAGGGTTGTTTGGTCGGTGGTGTATGGTAGTGCTGGTGCTGCATATAGGCAAAGCCCGTAAAAAGGTCATTTTGCTGTTGGGTGGCATAGCCTAGGAGGGTCGCTACTTCAGTCAGTTTCACCTGTTTTGCGTTTCCTTGATCATAATAGAGGCCGGCATCCATGAGCGCACACACAACCACAGAGAGCTCTTTGTTGGCATGAAGTTCTTTCACGTAGGGCTTTGCGAGTTTGGCAGAGACCATCCAGTTTATTTTTCGGATGTCATCTCCCAGATGGTATTCGCGCAGTTCGGCAAAATCATACCCTTCTCCGTGCAATTTGGACAGATTGTTCCCGGAGAGAAAGGTATAGACCTGGTGTCTCGCCTTGAGTTGTAATGCTTTAAGTGCCGTGTTCATCAGGGGACAGGAAGGGTCTCAACGATAGCGGTGATCACTTCATCACTTGTGATACCTTTTGCCCTGGCTTCATAAGAAAGCACGATACGGTGTCTAAGTACCTTGTGGATGACATCTGCGATATCTGAAGGAGAGACATAGTTTTTCCCCTTCAAAAATGCCTTTGCCCTGCTTGCCTTGTAGAGGTCTATGGACGCCCTGGGGCTTGCGCCGAACATGATGGAGGCCTCAAGCGCTTCAAGGCCAAAACGCGTCGGCTCTCTTGTGGCCGTAATAAGCTGCACCATATAGCGCTCAAGCTCTTCGTCTATGTGCATGTCAGCCAGCGCATTTTGCAAAGCCTGCAGGTCTTCTTTGTTGAGTACGGGTTTTACCTCTTCAAAACTTTTCCTTGCCGCTTTTCGCATGATCTCAAGTTCTTCCTCTTCGGTATTGTGCTTGACCGTTACTTTCATCATAAACCTGTCCAGCTGCGCTTCAGGCAAGGCATAGACCCCCTCCTGCTCTATGGGGTTTTGTGTCGCCATGACGAGAAAGGGGTAGGCAAGCGCAAAGGTCTCATCTCCTATGGTCACCTGTCTCTCCTGCATCACTTCAAGTAAAGCAGACTGCACCTTGGCAGGCGCACGGTTGATCTCATCAGCAAGAAGCAGATGGGTAAAGAGCGGTCCCTTTTTGACACTGAAGGTATTGTTTTGAGGGTTATATATCTGCGCACCTATGATGTCAGAGGGCAGAAGGTCAGGGGTGAACTGAATACGTTTGGCATCCAGACCGATGGCTTTACTCAGGGCGTTGATCGTGGTGGTTTTTGCCAGCCCGGGTACACCTTCTACCAAAATGTGTCCATCACAGAGTAAGCCTATAAGCAGGCCTTCTATCATATTTTCCTGACCTATGACCGCTTTGGCTAGTTCTTTTTTAAGTTCTGCTATTTTTGTATTCATAGTCTATCTATCACCTCTTCTTTAACTTTGCGTAAGTTGATTTTACCATGTCCATATAAAGAGTCTTCTAAGGTTTGGATACTTGATGCAAAACGCTGTGGATCATGGGCCAGAAGCAGCTGAAGTAAGGCTTTTGCATCTTTTGCCTGGCGTATTTTTTCTTTTATGGGATCTTCTGATCTGCTTTGGGTTTTTTTGGTCCATTTGAAGGATACAGCAGTCAGGTACCCTGCGGCAAAGACAAGCATGTATGTCAACAATGACCTAAGCCAAGACCAGTCTGTCTTTAGTGTCTTGGGGTTGTCTATTTTGTCAACAAGTGTTTTTTTGTCTACCTTGGATACCTCAAATCTCTGTTCGGGCACAGTGAGTTCATAGGTTTTTTTCTTTTTCGGATCAAAGGCTTTGATGACTATCTTGGGGAGCGTGAAGTCCTCATTGTGGGACAGCGCCATAGGGAAATGCACAACATTTTGTGTGCCTGAGTAGCCAGCCTTGGAGCGCAGTATCGGCGTTTCGCTGAAAAGTGTAAAGTTGACATCTTTTGGTAACAGTGTCACCAAAGGCGGATACCCCGTCCCCTGCAGCGTCACTTGAAAAGGTATGGGTTCATAGGCTTTTGCCTTTGTCTGCTTCAAGCGATATGCCAGTGTAAAGTCACCTACGACCTGTGTTCCTGAAGGCACAGGTTTGACAGCCAGTTTCAAAGGCGGCAGCGGAATGTCCGTGTCGGTTGTGACAAGCCCTTTGACATTGTCCCTGTCTCCTGAAAAACTGTAGGCTACGGATTCATCCGTGGTAACTTTCTTGGTCAGTTTGAAATGTATGGCTATCTCTCCGGACATAAGAGGATAGACAAGATAGACATACTTGACTTTTGCATGATGCAGCCCTTGACCTGTTTGTGTGTCCGTCTCTTTGCTGTCTATCCTTTGAAAGGTGTAGGATGGGTCTTTGATCAGATCAAAGTCAAAGAGCAGTACGATGTTCGGGTTGGTTTGGTTAAGCTCTACGGTCAGGATGACAGGTTCTTTCACATAGGGATGTGTTTTGTCTACATGAAAAGCATATGAAAAGTCTTCAGCCTGTAAAAAAAGAAAGCCAAGCAGCAGAAAGATGACCTTACCAAGGGTGTGTTTCACGTATATATCCTTTGTTGATGAGTTCGTAGACCTTTGAGCTTAAGGGGTGTTCTTCCTTGCTATTGTCATCCATAAGTCTGTCCTGTACTTTATCACTATTGGTTTTGCTTTCGGCACCTGCGCCCGAACCTGAACTGGGTGAGTCCTCATCGCGCGCACTGTCATTGTCTTTTTGAGATTCACTTTTGGAAGCACTTGTGTCTTGTCCTTTGGGATGTGCGATGCCAAGCTTGGCATCTGTTTTGTCTTGCAGGAGGACGACGAGCGCCAGGTTCTTTTTGGCCTCTTCGTCATCTCCAAGCTGTAATGCTTTGGTATAGTATACCGTGGCTTTGCTGTATGCCTTTTGCATGGCATAGGCATTGGCGATATTGTAGTAGAGTTGCTGTTTTATCTGTGGTGAAGTGGAACGTATCGACGTGTAGACGGCAATGGCCTTTTTGAAGGCACCTTGCCTGTAATAGGTATGTGCCAATGCGATCTGACTTTGTAAAGACGGGTGCTGAATCTTGCTGAGCCTATGCAATGTCGTGTTGTAGTCATGCTGTGCATAGCTGTCATAGGCACGGTTCAGCTCATAGACATCAAGCACCGAAGCCTGTGCCTGTAAACCAAACAATGTAAAGAGCAAGATGAGGTACTTTACGGCTCTGGTGTGCAGCATCAAAAACAGCAGTATCGCCAAGGCCAGGGGTATCTGGTAAAGCTCCAGATACGTGTACTGCATCTTGCGTACATTTTGCCTGTCTGTATGCTCGGCCTGTAATGCATCAGAGAGTTTCTTCGCTGTAGAAGCAGCAGAGTCATCCGCTTCAATATAGGTACCGTCTACACTGGATGCCAAGGGCTCCAAAAGCGGGTTGATACGTGATATGACAAGGTTGCCCTCGCTGTCTTTAAGGTAGCTGCCGTCTTCTTTGGTCACTGTGGTGCCTGCAGTTGTGCCTAAAGCCAGCAGGGTCAATGATGCCCCGGTTTCCTGTAAAGCAGTTGTCAAAGCCGCTAGATCGTCCTCTTCTCCCCCGTCAGTAATGAGCAGTAGCTGTTTGCGGCTCACTCCCAGGCTTGTCAGTTTTTTAAAAAGTGTTTCAAGAGAGGTTCCCTTGGTTAAAATGTATGCCGGGTTTAGACTCTCCAGGGCGATGGAGACAAGCCTGTGATCCGTGGTCGGAGGCGTGAGTAAGAGCGGGTTTGTGGTAAAGGCTATGAGCATGACATTGTCAGCAGGGTTGTCTTTAAGCAGTGCATTGATGACAGCTTTGGCATAGCCATAGCGTGTGGGTTGAATGTCAGCAGCCTGCATAGAATAGGAGACATCAAGGAGTATAACAATGTCTTTGGCTGCGATATCTGTTTCTTGCAATCTGCTTTCAAGGACCGGACGGGACAGAGAGAGGATCAGCAGCAGTACCACCAGCAGATGTATCTTGTTACTGAACCGTTTTGTTCTTAAAAAAAGCGGCACAAACGGGAGCATGAGCCATAAAAGCTGAGGGTACAAGACTGTCATTTCTCTTCCTTCATTTTTCTTCCTTGAAGACCCACAGGATCCAAAGTGTCAGCATACATATCACTAAGCCCAAAGGAAGCCATATCAGCAACTTCTGGTTGAGGTAGTCTTCACTTCTAATGGGGCTTGGCTCCAGCGTGTTGATCTGTTCATAGATCTTGGAAAGCTCGGAAGCGTTGGAGGCTGCATAAGATTTGGCACCCGTTTTCCTCGCGATGGTTTCCAGCAGCGCTACATCATAATCAGACCTTTTCCCGATACCGATAGTGTAGATCTTCACCCCTGCATCTATGGCTTGCTGTACAGCATCTTTGGGCGATGTCTTCCCGGAATTATGGTACCCGTCCGTAAGCAGTATGATGGCTTTGTTTTCGGCCTGTCCGTAAGAAAGGGTTTTGAGAGCCTGGGTGATGGCATCACCCAGGGCTGTACTCTCCCCGGCCAGTCCCACATTGGTCATCTCCAGAAGATAAGACAAAGATGCAAGATCATAGGTGAGCGGTGAAGCGGTGTAGGCGAAAGTACCAAAGAGCACCACGCCCATGTTGTCATCATAACGTTCTTTGATAAAGTCTTCGGATAATGCCAAGGCAGTGTCGTATTTGGTCTTTAGCCTGTCTTCTTTGTCAAACCCTCTTTGCGCCATGGAACCGCTGGCATCAAGTGCAAGCACAAGGTCACGTCCTTTTTTGTGCTGATTCATGGCGCTGTCATAGACAAAGGGTTTTGCAAGGGCAAATACCATCAGTGCAAAGAGCAGCATCTTCAGCCAAGGTTCCCATGTGAGCAGAGGACTTTGTCGGGTGACCCAGGCGATCTTTGGAAAATAAAACAGTTTTGTGTGTACTTTGCACCAAAGAAAACAGGGTAAAAAAAGGAGTAGTCCCAAGAAGTAGGGTGAGCCAAATATGAAATGCATACTATTATTTTATCACTTAGCGCATAAGTTTACGCTATAATCACGAATTAAATTATAAAAATACCAACTAAATTAGGGAAAACAATGAGATTGAGAAGACACATCATACGCTTATGTATGGTTCTGGCACTCCTGGGTACGGGCTTAATTGCTTCAGAAACAAGCTATCACGAGAAGGCCTCTGACATCATCATGAACTCGCTGCAGGGGCAGCCAAAACAAAGCTTTTTAAGGCAGCTGTACACCCGCCTCTTTTTTGTACCCGTTTGGATGCATGAGCACAAGTTGTCTGCTGCGGCCAATGCGCTGTTTGCGCATATCGAAAATGACGGTACCCTGGACAAAATGGGAAAAATGTACCAGGACACATTGCTGCTTAAAAGCAGGGCAGAGGAAGTCTATGCGAACCATGGGACAACGGCACAAAAAGTAGATCTGGAGTTCAAGATATCACAGCTTTATGAGGGCTATACGAACTATGCCTACCTGGGGAGTATCAACTGGGGTGCATTCAATGCACGTATCTCCAACCTGATGGTCAATGATGTCCATACCGAATGGGTGCTCCACAGACCCGATGTAGATGCCATTGCTATGCTTGAACATGCAGCACTTGGCGGTGACCTGGAAAAAGAACTTGAGGCTGCGGTACCAACAAGGTACCGTTACAAAGCCTTGCAAAAAGAGCTGATACGATACAGGGCCATCAAAGAAGAAGGCGGCTGGCAGCCTGTTATACTTGACACTACGCTCAAGCCGGGCATGAGCCATGAAGGGGTACCTTCACTCAGAGAAAGACTGCGTGTCACCGGTGACTATGTGGCGTGTGAAGAGGGAAGCGAAGGGCTCCAGTATGACGCCTGCTTGCAAAAAGCGGTCAAGCATTTTCAAAAACGTAACGGTCTGGTCACAGATGCCGAAGTGGGCCCCGGTACGCTCAGGGTGCTGAACAAAACAGTTGATGAGCGCATCACGACCATACTCTTAAACCTGGATCGTATCAAATGGCTTAAAGACGTCAAAGCCAAACGGCATATTGTCATCAATATACCTGATTTTAGACTGTATTTTGAAGAAGACGGCAAGTTGATTCAGACAATTAAGACCGTAGTGGGCACACCCAAAAACCCCACACCTATTTTCTCAAATACAGTCAAGACCATCGTGCTCAATCCCTACTGGAACCTGCCTACAAGCATTGTACAAAAAGAGATGATCCCCAAACTCTTGAGAAATCCGAATGCCATGGCAAAAAAAGGCATAGAGATCCGAAACGGCTGGGGGAACAATGCAACAAAGGTCAAAGCATCTTCCGTAGACTGGGCCAAGTATATGTACAGCAAGTCGGTGCCTTACCGCTTTGCACAGTTGCCTGGCCCCAAGAACGCACTGGGGAAGTTAAAGTTCTTGTTCCCCAACAAGTTTGCTGTGTATATGCATGATACCCCTGCGAAAAGTTTGTTCAACAGGAACAAGAGAGCATTTTCCCACGGGTGTATACGACTACAGAAACCAAGAGAACTTCTAAAGACTTTTGCACGGTTCAACAGCAATGTGGACTTTGAAAAGTCACAAAAAATACTTAAAGGCAAAGACAGAACCTATATCTCACTCAAAGAACGGGTGCCGGTGGATGTCATCTATTTGACAGCCTGGGTAGATTATGACGGAAACCTGCAGTTTAGAGATGACATCTATCATTATGATAAAATGCAGTTAAAATCTTTTAGAAAGTGGTAATATGGCATTTGAATATGCAGTTGTGCTTACAGGAAGTATTGCTACAGGCAAAAGTACGGTGGCAAAATTTTTCTCTATGTTTGGCTTTACGGTCATTGATGCGGACAGCATAGCCCATCAGGTACTTGACAGAGAGCATGAAGCCATCGCTGCACTTTTTGGTGCGGATGTTGTCAAACATCAAAAAGTAAAACGTAAAAAACTGGGCAAGATCGTCTTTAAGGACAAGAAGAAAAGAAAACAGCTGGAATCACTGGTGCATCCTTTGATCTATGAAGAGATAGAACGCCTGGCCAAAGAAGAGGACAGGTATGGCAAGCCTTATCTTGTAGATATCCCTTTGTTTTTTGAGACCAATCGTTACCCTATCAAGAAGTCTATTGTGGTCTATACGAGTGAAGAGGTGCAGCTGCAAAGACTGATCCAAAGAGACGTGTGCAGCCCAAAAGAAGCAAAAAAGCGTTTCAAAACCCAAATGAGCATTGAAGAGAAACGTCAAAAAGCAAGTTACGTCATAGACAATATGGGTGACCTGCACCAGCTGAAAGCAGAATGCGAAAGAGTAAAAGAGCAGATCTTAGGAGATTTTACATGACAGTGACCAAATATTCAGGAAACGGCAATGATTTTGTCATTTTTCTTGCACAGGAGAAAGCAGACCGTTCTGCACTGGCAAAAAAATTGTGCCATAGGCAAAACGGGGTGGGCGCAGACGGTATGGTCGTTGTGCTGCCGCATAAAAAGTATGATTTTGAATGGGAGTTCTACAATGCAGACGGTTCTGAAGCGGACATGTGCGGGAATGCTTCACGCTGCGTGGCACATTTTGCCCACGAGAAGGGTATTTCCAAAGACGGGAAAGCCGAATTTTTAACAGGAGCAGGTGTCATTCGTGCAACCATTAACGGCATGTATGTGGTCAGCGACATGACAGAACCCGATATTATCCAAAAAGACATACAGGAGTATGGAGACAACTGGTGGCTGATAGACTCAGGTGTGCCTCATTTGGTGGCAGTGCGAAACAACATAGATACATTTGACATCGAAGAGGCCAGAGCACTGCGCCATAAGTACAATGCCAATGTGAACATCTGTACAGTGAAGGGTGATACCTTGTATGTCCGTACCTATGAGCGCGGGGTAGAAGATGAAACATTGGCATGCGGTACAGGGATGGTCGCTTGTTTCATACGCAATCATGTCGAAGGAAAAGTACCCGACAAAGTAAAGGTGCATCCTAAAAGCGGGGATGAGCTGTATGTCAGTTATGAAAACGGCGTGTACCGTTTTGGCGGCAGGGTGACTAAGACTTTTGTAGCAGAAACACTGATATAATCGTTTAGCACTAAAAACAAAGAGGAAAGAAATGAGATCATTGATATGCTTTATGATAGTAGCACTGAGTGTGTCTGCAGGTAATTTTGAAAACGCAGTTGAAGATTATGAGAAAGGTGCATTTATCAAAGCGTTGAATGCGTTTTACGTGCTGGCCAAAAATGGCGATGCACAGGCACAGTTCAATGTGGCAATGATGTATGAGAACGGCAAAGGTCTCAAAGCCAATCAGGGTGAAGCCATGTATTGGTACGAAAAAGCTGCCAAACAGGACAATGCCGCTGCGCAGTACAACTTGGCAAAACTTTACCATGCTTCAGCACAGACAGATGCATTTGCCTACAAAAAAGCAAAGTACTGGTACGAAAAAGCCTCCAAAAACGGCATGATGCAGGCACACAATAATCTGGCATCTTTGTATATGGAAGGCAAAGGGGTGCCAAAAGATGAAAAAAAAGCCTTTGAACTCTTTGAAAAAGCAGCCAACATGGGAGATGCCGCCGCACAAGTCAATGTCGCAGTACTCTATGCCTGGGGCACCGACACGGTACATGACAAGATGAAAGCCTATGAAAACCTGAAAAAAGCGCTCAATGCCGGCAAAAGTGAAGCCAGCGCATACCTTGATAGGCTATGTGAAGAGAGTGCATGGGTGTGCAAAGACTAGAGACATTAAGTATCCATTAGTTATAATTCTGCCCAATCTATAACAAGCGACTAGTCGCGTGAGCCAACTGCTGAAGTTGACTTAGCGTCAGCGTAAGCTATAGGAGCTTTGCTCCCATAGCGGTTATTTAATGTGATCGCGTAACTCAGTTGGTAGAGTACTTCCTTGACATGGAAGAAGTCGTTGGTTCAAGTCCAATCGTGATCACCACTTTTCTTATACTTTTCCCCTTATTCGTCGTTGTTTCTCTCGTCATGTACAGTAGTACACTTCCTCGTTCACGCCTAGACTAAGAAGAAAATTATAAGAAAAGCATTCTATTAATCAAGCATATCGATCAGGCTTAATATTTTTTTACTTAATTTTTGGCTATAATCATGGCATTTTATAACGCACATTGTAGGTTGCGTTTACATAAAGGACTCATTTGAGCGAAAACATTATCGGTTATATAGATGACCACGGCAATATACTTGACACACAGACAGCAGGTGAAAACTGCACAGCAACTCCCATAGAGTACGACAATTCAGAAGCATCACTGGAGATCATCCGTCACTCTACGGCACACTTGATGGCACAGGCGATCAAAGAACTTTATCCTGATGCGCAGTTTTTTGTAGGGCCTGTGGTGGATGAAGGGTTCTACTACGACTTCAGGGTCAATGAGCAGATAGGGGAGAATGACCTGAAGGCCATTGAAAAGAAGATGAAAGAGCTGATCAAAAAAAAGTACAAAATAGAAAAGTACGAGATGAGCAAGGCAGAGGCTTTAGAGAAATTCGCAGGAGATGACCTGAAGCAAAAGGTCATGGAGCGCATCGACGATGACACACTTTCTGTCTACAGACAAGGCGACTTTGAAGACCTTTGCCGCGGCCCACATGTGCCGGCACTTCGTTTTTTGCATAACTTCAAGCTTACGCGTGTTGCAGGTGCGTATCTGGGCGGAGATGAAAACGCTGAGATGCTCACACGTATCTATGGCGTAGCATTTGCCGACAAAGAAGCGCTCAAGGCACACTTGCACATGCTCGAAGAAGCAAAAAAGCGTGACCATAGAAAGATCGGGCATGAGATGGAGCTTTTCATGTTCAACGAAGCCGCCGGAGCCGGACTGCCTTTCTGGATGCCAAAAGGTGCAAAACTCCGCTATAAGCTTGAAAGTATCTTGCACAAAGCCCACCTTACCCGTGGTTATGAGCCGGTACGTGGTCCGGAGATACTCAAAGCCGATATGTGGAGAACCTCAGGACACTATGCCTGCTACGGGGACAATATGTACTTGACGACCATTGACGAGCAGGAGTACGGGATCAAGCCTATGAACTGTCTGGGGCACATCCAGGTCTTTAAGCAGACCCCAAAAAGTTACCGTGATCTGCCACTGCGGTACTATGAATACGGTGTGGTGCACAGACATGAGAAGTCAGGCGTACTTCACGGACTTCTGAGGGTACGTGAATTTACGCAGGATGATGCACATATCTTTTGTGAACCTGACCAGATCGCCGCTGAAGTACTGGATGTGGTCGAGTTTGTGGATTCGGTGATGAAACTTTTTGGTTTTGACTACACCATGGAAATCGCAACGAAGCCCGAAAAGGCCATTGGTGAAGATGCGGTATGGGAGATGGCAACACAAGGACTGAAAGATGCACTTGAAGGCAATGATCTGCCATACACTATTGATCAGGGCGGCGGAGCATTTTACGGACCGAAAATTGACATCAAGATCACCGATGCCATAGGACGTAAATGGCAGTGTGGTACGATACAGGTGGACTTCAACCTGCCTGAGCGTTTTGAAGTGGAGTATGTCTCAGAGGACAACACCCGAAAACAGCCCGTGATGATACACCGTGCCATCTTGGGGTCTTTTGAGAGATTCATCGGTATCTTGACAGAGCATTATGCCGGGGAGTTCCCCTTCTTCATTGCACCGGTGCAGGTGATCTTCGTGCCTATCTCGGAAAGTCATGCAGCATATGCGGCGGCACTGAAGAAGCGCATGCTTCTTGAGGGTATGGATGCTGAGGTCTATGACAAGAACGACAGCCTCAACAAACGTATCCGAAATGCTGAAAAACAACGTGTGCCGTATGTCGTCATCGTAGGGGATGAAGAAGTGGCCAACAATACAGTGGCGATCCGTGACCGAAGAGCCAAAGAACAGTATAATCTTACACAAGACGAATTTATGGTAAAATTATCGCAACAACTTCAAGAAGGAAAAATTTGAGTAGACAAAACGACAGAAACAAGGGCAGAAAAAAACCTGATAATGTCATCATGAATGATGCCATTAGAGCCGATGAACTGAGAGTTTTGGGTGATGACGGTGAAGCACTTGGTATCATCTCCAAAGCGGAAGCTCTGCATATCGCTGAAGAAAAGGGATTGGACTTGGTACTGATGTCTCCGGACGCAAAACCCCCTGTTGCTAAAGTGATGGACTACGGAAAACACAAATACGAGCTTGAAAAAAAGAAAAAAGAAGCCCGCAAAAACCAAAAGAAGAT
>CAYXZY010000009.1:0-14125 GCA_964469685.1 uncultured Sulfurovum sp.
TGCAAAGCCGTTTGCGTTCACTTGAAACACAGCTCAACCCGCATTTTTTGTTTAATGCGCTCAACTCCATCGCGGAGCTCATACACCAAGACCCGGACAAAGCTGAGGATGCCATACTGAAGGTGTCCACTTTTTTACGAAACACCATGGAAGAGAAAGCACTGGTTCCACTGGGTGACGAGATACGAAACGTACGCGATTATGTAGAGCTTGAAAACATACGCTTCTCAGGTAAAATACATTTCAAGACGCTAGGAGAAATGCCACGCATAGCGGTACCAAAGTTTTCTATTCAACTTTTGGTTGAGAATGCCATAAAACATGGGTTTGAGACCTATAAAGTACTCACTATAGCGCTGCGTTATGACCAGGAGAGTCATTCACTTGTATTGTCCAATGATGGCAAACCCATCACCAGTTCCCGCTTTGGTACAGGACTACAAAATCTTGAACAACGTGTTAAACTTCTTTGCAAAGGAAGTATTAAAATCACAGACAAGCAAACCCCCACATTTACTATTTATTTAGGAGACTGTCATGAAAATACTTATCGTCGATGACGAAGCACTCGCACTGAGTCGTCTTAAAAGAATGCTGACGACCTTGGGGTATGACGACATCACAGAGGCAGACAATGCACAAAGTGCGCTGGAGCACATCAAAAACGAGACCTTTGACTTGGCACTTTTAGATATCAATATGCCGGGTACCAGTGGTTTGGAGCTGGGTTATGAATTACGTTACCATCAGGAAAACCTGGCGATCATTTTTCAAACGGCCTACGATGAACATGCACTCAAAGCATTTGACATCGGTGCTGTGGGCTACCTGGTCAAACCTTTTAGCATCGAGCAGTTGGAGTCAACCATCGAACGGGTCAGGGTTGAGGAGAAAAAACCAGAAGATTTTCGCATTATGAGCAAAGCAGGGGAGAACTACTACTTACTCAAACCTGAAGAGATCTACTACATCAAAGCAGATCTCTCAGAAGTGATGGTCCGTTCAAAAAAGGGCTTCTCCTACTACGCCAAAAAGATCTCAGATCTTGAACAAAAGCTTATGAAGTACGGATTTGTACGCATACACCGTTCGTACCTTCTGAACATCAATAAGATCAAAGAGATAGAGACGATAGAGCAAAGCAAGCTGCGTTTTACGCTGCAAGACATCCCTGATGAGGTAGAATCAAGCAAGGACGGGGCAAAGGCATTTAGAAATACCTTTTCTGATTAGTCTTTGGGCTGTTTTTCTGTGTCCTTCATGGCTTCTTTGGCACCGGTAATGAACTGTTCAAAGTTTTCTACATAATTGTCAAAGTTTTCTTCCAGCATCAGTTTATACTGCGTGGTGAAAAAGTCAATGACCTCTTTTTTTTCTGCCTTCATCTCTTCTGCACTCTTAAAGCCCATCGCTGCGATCCAGGCATTAAAGCGTGAGGATGCAAACATCAGTGAATTGGTCGCATCTGCAGGCGGTGTCTCTTCGTTTATGTAACTGTTCGCAAGTTGTATATGGGCATCTGCACGTTTATAAAAGTTGGCATCTATAGGTGTCTTGTGTGAATCTGACATGTTTCATCCTTGGGTAAGTTTTTTTGACATTGTACAGTTTTTCACTATAAGCTTCATAGTGATGCATTGCAGTACTTGCAACTTAGTTGCATTTAATCTTTGTTGGGGTATACTCCCGCCCATGAAAATCGAAACACTGATCAAAGAGAAAAATATCAAGCTTACTACCGCAAGGGTGAAGCTCCTGGAGAGACTGCAGGAGTCGGACAGACCATTGTGCTATGAAGAGATCAGGCATGATATCTCCATGGACAAAGCGACGTTTTACAGAAATATCTCCAAGTTTGAAGAAGAGGGCATACTGAATGCTTTTGAATCTAACGATAAAAAAAGATACTTTGAGATCAAGCAGACCCCACATGCACACTTTGTCTGTGTGACGTGCAATGGCGTAGAGTGTGTACAGAACATAGAGTTCACTCTGCCGCAGTATGCCATACAGAATGTCATCATCAATGGTATATGCCCCGGATGTCAGGAATCTGTCTAAATGAAAACATATAAGGCATTGTTTAACGTACTGCTGGTCACCCTTCTTGTGTGGACATTTCAAAGTGCCACCATGCACTTTCATCAGCATACCCTGCATGAAATGCCCGACTGTACCGCCTGTAATGTTTCAAAACAGCTGCACAGCACCAAGCAAAACAGCGCTTCGTTCCTGCTCAACGACTTTATTGCTGTGCAAAGCAGTGCGGAAGCAGAAAATGCGTGTGCCAAGTCTGTCTTTGACTATACGAATGTACGCATTGGCCGCCCCTTACGTATAGTGCAATATTCGCTAGAGGGTGTCCTCGCCACAGATGCAGGCTACCAGGCCACTGCACCCCCATATTTCTTTTCATAATCAACAGTCACAATTAAAAGATAGATATATGTAAAAGGATAATAATGCAAAAAATATGGATAGCGGCAGCAGCCGCTGCAATAATGATGACAGGATGTGGCGGTGGAGGCTCATATGATGGCAGAGATGATGATCATGCCGATGAGCATTCGGTAGCCATGACATTTATAATGTTCGATAACGCAACTTCCGAGCAGTATAGTTATGACTCTGAACATGGAGAAGTTAAAGACCTGAATATTGAAGGTGAAAACTATGACATGACCGGTAAACATGGAAAACCGGTTGTATGGACACAGCATATGGTAGATGCAGAAGGGAATGAGACAGAAGAGCAAAAAGTAATGATGCTGAATGATGTTGATTATAATATCTTAGATGATGAAAACAATGTAACCTATGACAATTTCCATTATCTTGGGCATTTCCATACCAATGAAGAGACAAATGAATCAGAGTTTTCGGCACATAGTGCTGATGAGTTTTCTCCAGAGAACATAAATGGTGCTAAACAAGATGCGCTGAATTCGATAAGTGCATACCTCTTAGAAAGAGAAGAGGTCAGAGAAGAGCTTGAAGAGGCACTTTTAAATGTAAATGCTACAGGTGACTTATGTAACTTCATCGTCCTTGGTGAACACGAAGAGCATGAAGAAGCGGGAGCTGTAGAAGAGGAAGAGGAGCATGCTGCACCGCACATTGCCTTGACATCGGATGGATATGTGTATGTATTTGAGGCGCATGATGAGAATGGTACCCATGAGTTAGAGCAAGATGGTATCCACTTTTTACTGGATGGTGTGACAAGTTGTTCAGAGACGATGAGTGACATGATTCAAGTAGGTGATCACGGTGTGGCGATCTTTTCAGCCCAGACACAAAAAATCTATATGGTAGATAAGCATGAAGTTGATGCGGCATCAACGTATAGTACAAACTTCCATGTGCACAGCACTGTGGAGATCAGTGATATTATGCCGGCTGGATTTACACCTACAAGTGTAGTAGCGATTGGAGAGGGGGAAGGTGAACATGATCATGAACACTAATACATATTTATCTGTGTGTGTCTCTGTGCTACTTGTAAGTAGCGGGTTATTTGCAGATGAGGTAGAACTGGGTGAGATCACTGTGGATGCCCATAGCATCCACCTCCAGGAAGACCAGGTTTCATACACGACATCCTATAAAACAGATACATTAAGCAACCATGCTGCAGGACAAACGCTTGGAGATTACCTTTCCGACCAGCTTAACGTTGACAGTGCAAGCTATGGACCTGCGGTTGGAAGACCAACTGTACGTGGAATGGAAGGGTACCGTGTAGGTATTGCACAGGGCGGTATTATGCTCAATGACCTCTCTGCAATGAGCCAGGATCATGCAGTAGGACTGAACGCCAGAATCACAGAACGTATAGAGATGGTCAAAGGACCGGCATCGTTACTGTATGGTTCTTACAGTGGTGGTGTGGTACGTACACTTGGAGAAGAGCATAAAGCCAAGCTGCCTAAAAAAGGTCTTTCTTTAGATACATCAATTTCCACAAATTCCGATACAGGGTTTGGGACAACCAGTATTAAAAGCGCCTATGCCTCAGATGAGGCTTCCCTTAACCTGGACTACTATCGAAATGATGCAGATGCATACCACGTTGATGGCGTGACTGTACCGGATTCTGATACATTTAGTGAACAGCTTCATGGAGTATTGGGATGGAAGATATCACCGTTACATACCATTAAGTTCTATGCAGATACGATGGACAAAGAGTATGGTATACCCAACACAACTTCAGAGCGTACCGAAATTCTCATGGAACAGAAACGCTATGGTGCAGTACTGCACAGTGAATCGATCGGTATGTTAAAAAATGTGGTCACCGAGTATCAATACAGTGATTACAATCACTATGAACTTGAAGACGGCAACTACGATGGACAATTTGATCAGAAGCAGTACAGTTTAAGCACTGAATTTGACTATCAGGTCTCTGAGAAAACAGATCTTAGTTTCCGTCTTGAATGGATAGGCAATGAACTCAAAGTATGCCATGAACACGGTAATTGTAGAGAGTTTGGAGATGCGATCAGAACCAATGCTGTAGATGGGCAGTCTCTTCTCAATTACTATAATGTTGCGGGGATTCCTTTTTCACATGGCCATCCAATGCCGAACACTGAAGAACAGAAAGTACTTTTAGGCTTCAATGTTAAACATTACCTTGGAGAGGCTGATGAACTCAGCGGAGCTTCCAATGTTGTCATTAGAAAACTAAAGGCTGATCCAAAGAACATTCAAGAAACATGGCTCATGCACCCAAGTGTAGATGCAGACTATTATGATGATACTACAGATGTGGCAGCAAGTTTTTCTTTAGGTTGGTGGCATAGCTGGAGTGAAGCACTTGAAACACAGGCTTCTTTGGCTTATATGCAGCGTTTACCGTCTTCTCAGGAACTTTTCTGGAATGGTTTTCATCATGCAACAGAGAGTTACATCATAGGCAACAGAGATTTGGACAAAGAGGCATCTATCAATCTTGATATGGATGCCATCTACAAACATAGCGATGATTTGAGTTCAAGACTAAGCCTTTACTACTATGATTTTGATAATTATATCTTCCAGTCTCCTGTGGTGGATGCTGCCGGGGGTCTTGTACATGATCCATTCCACAATAGCCCGGTATGGCAGATACAAGGTATGGGTGCAAAGATCTATGGACTTGGGATCGAAGAGAAGTATAAAAAGACATTTGGACTTCATGCATTCACCTTTACTGCACAACTTAACCTCTTAAAAGGTGAGCTTGATAGCGGTGGGTACATCCCCAGAATGTCACCATACAATGCGACGTTCTGTCTTGAGCATGACCACATGGGGTTACATAGTGAGCTTACCTATAAATGGGTAGATAAAAGCCGTAATGTTGCTGAAAATGAGACATCAACGCAGGGCTACAATATGTTGAATTACTCAGCAAATTATCACTACGATCTTCCTCAAGGTGCCTTAGAACTTTGGCTTAAAGCGAACAACCTGACCGATGTTGTGGCCAAAAATCATCTTTCATTTCTAAAAGACTCAGCTCCGTTGCAGGGCAGATCAGTCACGCTTGGACTAGACTACAAATTTTAACACTAAGGTGAATCATTCACCTTAGTGTTTCTCTTCTGCACTTCTTTTTCGCTACAATACAAAAAATTATTATAATGGAAAGTATTATGACAAATGCAGACAAACTAAAAAACCTTTTAGAGCTTGAGATCATTCCCGATCTCGAAGTGGCTATCGATGAGCTTTTTGCAGCGATAGACAAAAGCAAAAATGCTTCAAAAGCACAAAAAGACGACCTTGAGGAGATGCGTGAAATGCGTACAGAGTGTTTTGCCATCGTGGAAGAACTGGGCAGAGGTGAACTTGATGAGGAAGAGGTCAATGAACTCCTTTCGGAGCTCATTGACATGAAAAGCATTGAGTAAACGACAACGGTTTACTGTCTTAGAGCTTTGAGCCCAAAATGCTTGGAACAAAGCGCAGCCATGAAGGCGAAACGCAGGAGTCGTTAGCCCAGTTTTTCAGTGATGTGTGCCTGCACATTCTCAATGCTGTCTGTGCCGTCCACTCTGATGTACTGTAATGCTTCATTTTTCTTAGCCTGATCCTGATAGTAGTCAATCAGCGGTGCCGTTTGCGCATGATAGACTTTAAGTCTGTCTAACACTACTTCTTCTTTGTCATCATCACGCTGTACCAGGTCTTCACCGGTCACATCATCCTTGCCTTCAATTTTTGGCGGATTATAGACGACATGGTACGTTCTTCCGCTTGGAAGGTGCGCTCTTCTGCCGGACATTCGCTTCACGATCTGGCTGTCGGGCACATCTATTTCGATCACGGCATCGATCTGAATTCCTGCATTGGTAATGGCATCGGCCTGAGCGATCGTTCGGGGGAAGCCGTCAAGCAGGTACCCATTTTTGCAATCCTCTTGCTTGATGCGTTCTTGCACCAGACCGATGATGATGTCATCAGTGACCAGCTCACCTGCATCCATGGCCGCTTTGGCCATTTTCCCAAGTTCCGTACCTTCTTTAATGGCAGCCCTAAGCATATCTCCTGTTGAGATCTGAGGGATGTTGTACTTTTCTGTCAAAAACTGTGCCTGCGTGCCTTTGCCTGCACCAGGCGCACCGAGTAGAATAATTCTCATTATATTCCTTTTGTTGTTAGTAGTATGCAATTATAGAATAATGAGTTTAAGCTTATGACAGGCAGGCAAACTTTTATATCTGAAATAGTTTAGAGCTGCCCTTAAGTTGTTTTTTATGTAAATAGGAGTATATTCTTTCTGTCAACCTCTCGGGGTGCGCTATTGAAATATAGTGCTGAGATAGCAGTGAATGCTTGACCCGTAGAACTTGAACTGGTTAGAACCAGCGTAAGGAAGAGTTTGTGACTAACTTTATAAATTTTGAATGTAAGATTTATCTACTTATTTACTCCTCTTCCCACTAAATTTAATCTATTAATTTAAAGGGAATACAATGACAAAAAAAATACAAGACACACTCACCACTTCCAATGAAATGCTTACACGTGAGCCTTTCCCAGCATCTCAAAAAGTATATCTTAAGGGTGATATCCATAAAGACATCCGTGTACCGGTTCGCGAAATTACTTTAGGGGATGAGTCCAAACTAAGAGTGTATGATACCTCAGGTCCATACACAGATCCTTCTGTAGAGATAGATGTGGGTGAAGGCATCCCTGCCATTCGTAAAGAGTGGATCATGGCCCGTGGTGATGTAGAAGAATATGAGGGGCGCATCATGGCGCCTGAAGACAATGGATACAACACAGATGAACAGCTAGAGTTTGTAACCGCAGGGGCAACGGGACTGGTAAGAACACCATTGCGTGCCAAAAAAGGCAAAAATGTTACTCAGCTCTGGTACGCAAGACAGGGGATCATCACGCCGGAGATGGAGTTTATCGCACTTCGTGAGAATCAGGATGCGCAAATGAAGGCTGACTATCTTCAGGATGAAGAAAGAGAAGCAAGACTCAAAGGTGAAAGTTTTGGTGCAAATCTGCCTGAGAAGATCACGCCTGAGTTTGTACGTCAGGAAGTCGCTGCAGGACGTGCGGTCATCCCATGTAACATCAACCACCCGGAAGTTGAACCGATGATCATCGGGCGTAACTTCCTTGTGAAGGTCAATGCAAACATCGGAAACTCGGCGACCACTTCAAGTATCGCCGAAGAGGTAGAGAAAATGGTATGGTCTACACGCTGGGGAGGAGATACCGTGATGGATCTTTCAACCGGTAAGAACATTCACACTACGCGTGACTGGATCTTGCGTAACTCTCCGGTACCTATCGGGACAGTGCCTATCTATCAGGCACTTGAAAAAGTAAACGGTATTGCAGAAGACCTTACTTGGGAAGTGTTCAGAGATACACTGATTGAGCAGGCTGAGCAAGGGGTGGATTATTTCACCATTCATGCAGGTCTTTTGCTGCACCACGTACCGATGACTACCAAACGTGTCACAGGTATCGTTTCTCGTGGTGGTTCGATCATGGCGAAGTGGATGATCCACCACCATAAAGAGAACTTCCTTAACACGCACTTTGAAGAGATCTGTGAGATCATGAAAGCATACGATGTAACCTTTTCACTGGGCGATGGACTGCGCCCTGGATCTGGTGCAGATGCCAATGATGAAGCACAATTTGGAGAGCTCGAAGAGCTGGGAAGATTAACTAAAATTGCATGGGAACATGATGTTCAGACCATTATCGAAGGGCCTGGTCACGTACCAATGCACATGATCAAAGAGAACATGGAGAAGCAACTTGAAGAGTGTCATGAAGCACCATTTTACACACTTGGGCCGTTAACGACAGACATCGCTCCGGGGTATGACCACTTCACATCAGGTATCGGGGCAGCGATGATAGGCTGGTACGGATGTGCGATGCTTTGTTATGTTACCCCTAAAGAGCACCTAGGTCTTCCAAACAGAGAAGATGTGAAAGAAGGGCTTATTACCTACAAGATCGCAGCACACGCAGCAGACGTGGCCAAAGGTCACCCAGGTGCACGTGCAAGGGATGATGCCATGAGTAAAGCAAGATTTGAGTTCAGATGGGTTGACCAGTTCAACATCGGTCTTGACCCTGAGCGCGCTAGAGACTACCATGATGCGACACTCCCAATGGAAGCTGCAAAAGTAGCACACTTCTGTTCAATGTGTGGGCCGAAATTCTGTTCTATGAAGATCTCTGCAGATGTCCGTGAATATGCAGAAAGTCTTGGTACAGACGTAGAGAGTGCCAAAAAACAGGGTATGGATGAAATGTCCATGAAATTTAAAGAGATGGGTTCTGAGGTATACGTAGAGGCTGATAAAATTAACCCATAATGTGTAGGTCGGGTTGTCCTCATCCCGACGTTAATATGCACAGAAATGCTATTTCCAACGTTTGAAGTATGTGTCGGGATGAGGACAACCCGACCTACGGAGAAAATGATAAAAATAGAGAGACAGGCAAGCACGGATTTACGTGATATAATTGAGAAAGGTTAGGTATGCATATAGGTATAGCAGGTGTGGGCTTGGTTGGCAGAGTTTTAGCTTTAAATCTCTTGCAGCAAGGACATACGCTTACACTTTTTGATGAAGACACAGCGTATGGTGATAAGGCTGCAGGTATGACTGCTGCAGGTATGTTAGCTGTATTTGCCGAGCTTGAGAGCGCGGAGTCAGTGATCTTCGATCATGGAAACCGTTCCATTGTATTGTGGCCGGCACTCTTGGAGCAGATAGGTATACAAGATGCCTATCAGCAGGAAGGCAGCATCATCACTGCGCACCCTCAAGACTATAATGAGTTGGATCATTTCATAGAGACACTCAAGTTTAAAGTGCCGGAAGCTTCCAAGATAGAACTCTTAGACAGGACTCAGTTGACAAAACTTGAACCTGACTTGGAACAACATGCCAAAGCATTTTTTATCCCTCAGGAGGGACAAGTGGATGCGCAAAGGTTTATGAAAGCATCCAGTGATTATTTATTGGCACATCCTGATGTGAAGTGGCATGAGGAAACAAAGGTCTCTGAAGTCACCCATGGTAAAATATGTTTCACAGGTGGATGTGAAAAGTATGACTGGGTGTTTGATGCTCGTGGTTTGGGTGCCAATGGACAGGTAGAAAATTTACGTGGAGTCAGAGGTGAAGTGTTGTGGTTGGATGCCCCTGAGGTAAAGATCACAAGACCGACACGTATGCTGCACCCACGGTATAAGATATACATTGTGCCACGACCCAACAACAGATATGTCATAGGCGCGACTGAGATAGAAAGTGAAGACAGGAGTCCTGTGTCGGTACGTTCTTCCTTGGAACTGTTGTCTGCGGTATATAGTATGCATTCAGGTTTTGGAGAAGCACGTATTGTCAATATGTTGACAAATTGCCGGCCAACACTGAGAGATAATCTGCCTAAGATTGAACAAGAAGAGAAACTTACACGCATTAATGGCCTGTATAGGCATGGGTATCTACTGGCACCGGCAGTAGTAGAAGAAGCATTAAATGAAGGAGTATATAAATGATAGAAGTTGTAGTCAATGGTAAAAGAACTTCTTTGAGCAAAGAGTTGAACATCAAAGAAGCGATTAGAGAATTAAACTATACAAAAGAGGGTTTTGCAGTGGCACTGAATGGTACATTTGTGGCTATTGCAACCTATGAAAACACTATGGTTAGAGATAATGACAGTATTGAGATACTGGCACCGGTACAGGGTGGGTAAACCAAGATTATGAATGAGGAGCAAGCGATGAGTAGTGAGGAATGGGAAATAGGTGGTAAGAAATTAAAGAGTAGATTGCTCATTGGTTCTGCACTCTATCCAAGCCCTGCCAATATGGAAGATGCCATTAAAGTCTCTGGTGCACAGATAGTCACTGTTTCTTTACGCAGGCAGGCAGCAGGAGAGGGCGGAGGCAACCAGTTTTGGGACATCATAAAGTCTATGGGTATAGAAGTACTGCCCAACACTGCAGGATCCCACTCGGCCAAAGAGGCCATCACAACTGCACAGATGGCCAGAGAGGTATTTGGTACCAACTGGGTGAAGCTTGAAGTCATTGGTGACCAGTATAACTTACAGCCTGACCCGTTTGAGACAGTCAAAGCTGCAGAGATACTCATCAAAGAAGGTTTTGAGGTATTTCCTTACACCACAGATGATTTGGTTGTAGCCAAAAGACTCGCTGATACGGGGTGTAAGATCATCATGCCTTGGGGTTCTATGATAGGCTCGGGAAAAGGTTTGATGAATCCAAGTAATCTCATAGCCATACGAAAACAATTTCCTGATCTTAAACTTATTGTAGATGCGGGCATAGGTAAACCTTCTCACGCAACTGAGGCTATGGAGTTAGGGTATGATGGTGTACTGCTTAACTCAGCAGTAGCGTTAGCGCAAGATCCTGTGAAGATGGCAGATGCTTTTAGGGTGGCTGTGGAAGCTGGACGTTTGGGGTATGAAGCTGGCGTTATGAAGGAACGAGAATTTGCTTCTCCGTCTACGCCAACGGTAGGTACGCCATTTTGGCATCAGTTTGACTAGTTTTACGACTTGTCGTATATTTTAATCACGCGTTTAGCGTGTCTTTGTCGTTCCGAACACCCTTGAAAGCAGAGCGATTTGAGAGGAACGACGCTTTTTTTGCTTCGTTTTTTTCTAAAAAAAATGATGAGAGAAACAATGCCTCGATGAAAATACGAGGCAATTTGGTTAAAATTATCTAAACAAGAATAAAGAAATAATATGAAATTCCCAAAATGTGACGAAACCCCCTTAGGTATCTACCCGGTAGTAGACAGAGCCTACAAACTAAAGCCACTATATGAAGTAGGTATTACCACTGCCCAACTAAGAACTAAAGACGCATTTTCCGGTCAAGCGCTTGAAGATGAGGTGATAGAAGCTATCAAGATCTCAGAAGCGTATAACGCAAGGTTCTTTCTCAATGACTTTTGGGAGCTTGGTATTAAACATAAAGCTTATGGTATCCATCTGGGACAAGAAGACATTCAGGAAGCAGATGTGCAAGCCATTCTTGATGCAGGCATACGGTTGGGCATCAGTACCCATACACCTAAAGAGATAGATATCGCTTTAGGATTTGAGCCTTCTTATTTGGCTATTGGGCCTATCTATGAGCCTATCTCCAAAAAATTGGTGTACGACACTGTCGGTCCGGATGACCTGAAGAGGTGGGCTAAGAATGTAGAGTATCCTATTGTCGCAATTGGCGGGATCACTATAGACAATATAGCAAATGTCGTAGAGACCAAAGCAGCTTCAGGCATAGCAATGATCTCAGATGTGTTAGAAAATGGGGAGATCTCCAAAGAGAGAACTTTAGCACTCATAGATGCTTTTAATGTGGGCAATGTATAAAATATAGATGAACAGCAAACCACGATTTAAGCATAATCAAATCTTATTTAAAGTATAAACCTTTTATCAATCTCTTGGGGTGCCTATTATCACAGATAATTTTGGCTGAGAAAACCCATCGAACTTGAACTGGATCATACCAGCGTAGGGAAGAGAAATTATAATAACTTCATTATTGTTTTCTCTCCTCCTTCTTTAAGTAATAAAAGGAATTTAACATGACAAGCAAAAAACTCACACTTTCTCTTTTAGCCGCATCAGCGCTATTTGGCACCACATCATTCGCAGACGAAGTTACATTAGACCCTATCGTAGTCAGTGCAGACTTCAGAGAAGCAAAGCTTTCTGAGACAACCAGTTCTGTGACAGTTATAAGTGAAGATAAGATTTATGATAAAGCTTCGCAAGCATTTGCAGAAGTTGTAGGTAGCGTTCCTAATGTAAACTTCTCATCAGGCGGTTCAAAATCTAAATATATTCAGATAAGAGGTATAGGGGAAAGAGGGCAGTTTGAGACTCCACTTAACCCATCAGTTGGACTTATAGTAGATGGTATTGATTTTTCAAATGCTACTTTGGGTGCTTCACTTTTTGATGTAAAGCAGATAGAGGTACTAAGAGGTCCGCAGGGTACAACATTTGGTGCAAATGCTTTGGGTGGTGTTGTGACAGTAGAGAGTAATGAGCCAACTAAAGAGACAGAGGGGCATGTAGAGGCTACAGCTGGTAACTATAATACCAGAGCCTTTGGTGCTGCTGTAGGTGGTGAGCTTATTGAAGATACACTATTAGGACGTTTTTCTATCTATAAAAATGATAGTGATGGGTTCATTAAAAATAGTACTCTAAATCGTGATGATACAAATGGATTAGATGAGTTAACAGCCAAAGCTAAGCTAAAATGGTTTGTGGCTGAAGATCATACAATAGATATGACCTTGATGCATATAGACAATGACAATGGATACGATGCATTCAATGAACATAATACTAGAACGACGGAATCAGATGAGCCAGGTCGTGATGCACAAAAGACAAATGCCTTTTCTATTAAATCGATTTATCAGATGAACCCTGCTTTTCATTTAGAAAGTAGCTTGGGTTATAGTAAGTCTGATATAGATTATAGCTATGATGAAGATTGGACAGCTGGGAGAAATTATACATCTTCAGATCAATATTTAAGAGATAAAAAGCAATTAGATGTAGATATTAGACTTGTTTCTGATGAAGAGGGTAAAATATTTAACCAGTCGACTGATTGGATTGTAGGGGTATACTATAAAAATTATCAAAGTGATTTAGTAAGAAATTATACAGCATGGGCTGAAGACTGGAGTACAATACCTGGTACTTTTATAAGTAATTATGAGGCTAGTAGCTATGCTATCTATGGACAGTTAGATTCTCAAATTTCTGAAAAATTAACATTGATTACAGGTCTCAGGGTAGAACAATGGAATACAGACTATAGTGACTCTGACAAGGCAGTTTTCTCAGATAAAGAAAATTTAGTTGGCGGAAAAATTGGTTTATCTTATAATCAAAGTAAAGATACCGTTTTATATGCTACATTATCAAGAGGATATAAGCCAGGAGGTTTTAATCCTGTCACTGAAACAAGTAATCTTCCAAAGCAGTACGAAACTGAAACACTATGGAACTTAGATATTGGTATGAATATTAATTATTTAAATGGACAAATGACAAATAGAACAAATCTTTTTTATGGAAAACGTAAAGACCATCAAGTTGGTACATCTTATGATATAACATATGAAAATGGGTATACAAAATATAATGACTATATAGCTACAGCAGAGGAAAGTCATTATTATGGATTAGAGACTGAATTTATATATAGACCAAATAATGAGATTACATTTAATGCAAGTCTAGGGTTACTAGAATCAGAATTTGATACTTACTATAATCCAGTTGATGTTATATCAAAAGATCGTAGAGCACCAGCATCATCTCCACAATATCAATATAACTTCGGGGTAAACTCTATGTTGTCTGAGAATTGGTACCTTAAAGGTAATGTAGAAGGGAGAGGTAGTTACTATTTCTCAAATTCACATGATCAGAAATCTTCTGCATATCAATTAGTGAATGCAAGTGCAGAATATATTAATGAAAATTGGAGTGCTACTCTTTGGGTAAGAAACCTTACAGATGCAGACTATCAAACAAGAGGATATTATTTTGACAA